>DASVHW010000049.1 GCA_036382395.1 Candidatus Binatia bacterium
GTCGGCATCTTGGCGATCAGACGCGACGTCTGCGCCTGGCGTGAGTCCGGATCGAAAATCTTTTTCGCGTCGGGATAGAATGTCGACAGCGCTCCCACGGTGCTGACCAGAATGCCCATGGGATGCGCGTCGTAGTGGAAGCCATCGACGAACTTCTTGATGTTCTCGTGGGTGATGGTGTGCATGGTGATGTTGTGCACGAAGGCCTGGAGTTGCGACGGCGTCGGCAGCTCCCCATGGAGGATCAGGTACGAGACCTCGAGAAACGTGCTCCGTTCCGCCAGCTGATCGATGGGATAGCCGCGGTACTCCAAGATGCCTTTGTCCCCGTCGATGAACGTGATCGCGCTCCTGCACGATGCCGTGTTGGTGAAGGCCGGATCGTAGGTCATCAATCCGAAATCGTCGCCGGACGTGCGGATCTGGCGCAGGTCCATGGCGCGGATGGTGCCATCACTGATCGGGACTTCGTAGGTCTTGCCCGTTCGGTTGTCCGTGATCGAAAGCGTCTCATTGCCCATGTGTACCTCCTTCTCGGCGTTCAAGGTGCCATGAGGAGATACCCCCCGCAATTGGCTACTGACAAACGTCATGCGGATTGACGACCTGTGTGGCGATCGCCGGTGCGGTGCTTGACTGCTTATGAGGCTCTGTTATTTTGACACGGACTGGTCAGTTCCATTATTCAACACACCCATGCGCGGCAGGAAAAAAAGTCAGCAAACCCGGATGGCCATCGTCCAGTGCGCCACCGAGATCTTCTCGCAGCGCGAGTTCCACGAGGTGCTGACGGATGATATCGCGCAGCGTCTCGGGATCGGCAAGGGCACCATCTACCGCTACTTCGATTCGAAGGAAGCGCTCTACCTCGCTGCCATCGGCGAGGGCCTGAACGGGCTCCACGCTGCCGTCACGGCGGTGCTGCAGCAGGACGCGCCGCTCGGGACGACAATCGAAGCCGTGGCGCGGACAATGATCAATTACTTCTGGCGCCAGCGCGACTTCTTCGTGTTGATGCACCGTCTGGAATCGAAGCTCAAGGCGCAAGAACGCACCGATTGGAAAAACCGCCGTAACGAAGTGGTCAGCATGGTCAGCCGCGTGCTTGAGCGCGCCATCGCGCGGGGCGAGATCGCGGCCGTGAATACGCGGCTGGCGGTGGAGGTGCTGTTCGGCATGATCCGGGCCGCGTGTTTGTACCGTGCCGACAGCGATCGGCCGGACGATTTGACCGGCTTGGTGGCGACGATCTTTCTGCAGGGCCTGGTCGGTGATGCCGGAGTGCCGGCAGGGCGCACCCGAGCCCTCAAAATTGTCAAGGGAGGAACGCAACGTTCATGAACCTGAAAGTCCTCAGTGCGCCGCTGGCCATCGCCGCAGCCCTGTGGTTGGGCTGTGAGCAGCCGGCCCATCAACAGGCGGTTGCGGCCGAGGCGAAAGCGGTCGTAGTGCCGGTGACCGTGACATCGGTTGCGGTCCGTCCGAGCGCCCGCGTGGTCAATTTTGTCGGTACCTTATACGGCAACCAGGAAGTCACGCTTTCCAGCCAAGTGGAAGGTCAGCTCGAAGCGCTCAATGTCGACTTGGGCGATCAGGTGACGGCGGGCCAGGTGCTCGCCCAGATCGAGGATGACCAGTGGCGCGCACGCCTGCGGGAGACAGAGGCGATGCTGGACAAGGCGCAAGCCGATGAAGCGCGCGGCCGGCAGCTGGTCGCCAGCAAGGTCATCTCGCCGCAAGAGTACGAGAGCGTGAAGACCCATGCGGCAGTCGCTCGGGCCCAGAGCGACACCCTGCGCGTGACCATCCGCCACGCCCGTGTCGAGTCGCCGATCAGCGGTGCCGTTGCCAAACGGCTGGTGTCCGCTGGCGAGTACGTCCACCCCGGCAGCCCGTTGTTCACCCTGGTGGCGGAAGATCCTTTGAAGCTGCGCGGCGACGTTCCCGAACGCTTCGCCCACGAGCTGCAGACTGGCCAACCGGTACAAGTGCGCGTCGATGCGTTCCCGGACCGGCCCTTCATGGGGCGCCTGGCGCGCATCAGCCCGGCGTCCAATCCGGAGAACCGCTCGGTGGCGATCGAGGCGCTGGTCGACAACCAGGACCGTGCCCTCAAGGCGGGCTTTTTCGCCAACGCGGCCGTCGTGACCAGTTCCGATGACCGCGCCCTCATGGTGCCGCAAGAGGCGCTGATCACGTTTGCTGGTGTGACCAAGCTCTTCGTCATCAAAGATGGGACGGCGCATGAGCGGCAGGTGCGCGTGGGAACGCGCGGCAGCACGGGTATGGTGGAGATCACCGAGGGTCTGCAGCCCGATGAGCTGGTGGCCACCTCCGGTTTGACGAAGCTCGAAAACGGCATCACCGTCAGCGTGAAAGAGACCGCGGGCGGCGCTCAGAACCCGGCGTCGTGAGCGCCGCTGTCGTTCCTTCCTTCGACACTGCTTCGGCACTTTCCGTCAGGCGATTCCCGCAATCGATGCTGCTATGAAACTCGCTGACCTCTGTATCCGCCGGCCGGTATTCGCCACCATGCTCATCGGGTTTCTGGTGGCGCTCGGTATCTTCTCGTACCGTCAGCTTGCCGTCGACCTGTTCCCCAATCTCGACTACCCGATCGTCTCCGTCACCACCACGCTCAAGGGCGCCAGCGTTGAGGAAATGGAAAGTAGCGTCACCAAGCCGGTCGAGGAGGTCATCAACACCATCGAAGGTATCGACGAGCTGCGTTCGGTCACCAAAGAAGGCCTGTCGCAAGTCTTGGTCTTCTTCGTTATGGAGCGCGACCGTGAGGCCGCCGCGCAAGACGTGCGCGACAAGGTCGCCTCGATCATGTCGCAGCTCCCCGAGGGCACCGACATGCCGATTGTCGACAAGTTCGACGTCGAGTCGTTGCCCATCGCCGGCATCGCCGTGTCCGGAAACCGCAGCCTGCGCGAGGTGACGGAGATCGCCCGTAAGCAAGTGAAAGAAGATCTGGAAACGCTGCGCGGCGTCGGTTCGGTGACCATGGTCGGTGGGCTCGAACGCACGATCAACGTCGACGTCGATGCGCAGAGGCTGGCCGCGTACCACATTTCGATCCAGCAAGTGAAAGCGGCGTTGCGCGCCCAAAACCTGGAGCTGCCCAGTGGCCGCGTCGACCAGGGACCGAAGGAGTTGGTGCTGCGCACGATGGGGCGAATCGCGCGCGTCGAGGACTTCAACCAGCTCATCGTTGGCAACGTGCATGGCCGCCCGCTCACCGTCGGGGACGTGGGCACCGTAACCGACAGCTTCGTCGAACCCCGTACACTGGCGCGCCTGGATGGTCATCCGGCCGTCTCGCTGCTGATTCGGAAGCAGTCCGGTACCAACACCGTCGAGGTGATCGATCACATCAAGCGGCGCTTGGAGCAGCTGCGCACGGTGTTGCCTTCCGACATCTCATTGGAGGTGGTCCGCGACCATTCGCGTTTCATCAAGCTGTCGATTGACGAGGTGCAGCTTCACCTGATCCTGGCCGCCGTGCTGGTGAGCCTGACGGTCATGCTGTTCATCGCCAACCTGCGCGCCACGCTGATTGCCGCCATCGCCATCCCCACCTCGATCATCTCGACGTTTTTCCTGATGCGGCTGATGGGCTTCAGCATCAACAACATGACCATGCTGGCGTTGGTGCTGGCCACCGGCATCGTGATCGATGACGCGGTCGTGGTGTTGGAAAACATCTTCCGGCACGCCGAAGAGCAGGGCGAGTCGCCGATGCAGGCCGCTTCGGTGGCGACCAAGGAGATCAGCCTGGCCGTCATGGCCACCACGCTGTCGCTCGTCGTCATCTTCCTGCCGGTCGCGTTCATGTCCGGCCGCGTCGGCCGGTTCTTCAACAGCTACGGCATCACCGTGGCGTTCGCGATCCTCATCTCGCTGCTGGTGTCCTTCACGCTGACCCCCATGCTCTGCGCGCGCTTTCTGCGCGTGAAAAAGCTTGCCCCGGGAACGAGTGCCTCGCGGGAGAAGCGCGTCTACCTCGCCGTAGACCGCACCTACGGCGCCATCCTGCGCTGGTCGCTCCAGCATCGCTGGGTTGTCGTGTTGCTGTCGGTGCTCACGGTGGCGTCGACGGTGCCGCTGTTTCGGGCGGTGGGCAAGGACTTCATCCCTTCCGACGACCAGAGCGAGTTCGAAGTCATCGTGCAGACCCCAGAAGGCTACAGCCTGGCGCGCAGCGACGCCGCCTTCCGCGAGCTGGAAGGCAAGCTCCGCAACCTGCCGGGCGTGGTGCACCTGCTGACCAGCATCGGCAACACCAGCGGCCGACTCCGGGCCGGCGAGGGACCGGTGACTGAGGGCTCGATCTACGTGCGTCTGACCGAGCTCGGGCAGCGCCGGCTGTCGCAGCGCGACATCATGAAGCAAGCCCGCGAGATTTTGGGACAGTACCCTGACCTGCGCGCCAGCGTGCAGGACGTGAATATCTGGGTTGGCGGCCAGCGCTACACGGAGATCGAGTTCGATCTGACCGGACCCAGCCTGGAGAGGCTGCAAACGTACTCCGAGAAGATCATGGCCGGCATGCGCGCGGCGCCCGGCTTCGTCGATGTGGACACCACCCTGTCGGTCCGCCAGCCGGAGCTGCGGGTGCACATCAATCGGCAGAAGGCGTCAGACTTCGGCATCAAGGTGCAGGACATCGCCGCCACACTGCGCACGCTCGTCGGCGGCGAGCCGGTGACCCGATTCAAGGAGGAGCAGGACCAGTACGACGTGTGGCTGCGGGCGCAGCTGCCCAACCGCAATGATCCGCATGCGCTGAGCGACCTCACCATCGCGACACCGACGGGCGGATTGGTGAAGCTGGCCAATCTCGCCGACCTGTCGGAGGAGCGTGGGCCGGCGCAAATCGATCACTACAGCCGGCAGCGGAAGGTCACGCTGGTGGCGAACCTCGACAACGTGGCGCTGTCCACTGCCATGACCAAGATCCGCGAAATCGTCGCGGGGCTCGATCTGCCGCCGAACTATACGGCGGAGTTCTCGGGGCGTGCCAAGGCCCTCGGCGAGACGGGAACGAACTTTCTGCTGGCGTTCGGCCTGAGCTTACTCTTCATGTACATGATTCTCGCGGCACAGTTTGAAAGCTTCCTTCACCCGGTCACCATCCTCTTGGCACTGCCGCTGTCGATTCCCTTTGCCTTGATCTCTCTTCTCGTCCTTGGCGAGACGCTGAACATCTACAGTATCCTCGGTCTGTTCATGCTCTTCGGCATCGTGAAGAAGAACGGCATCCTGCAGATCGACTACACCAATACCTTGCGGGCGCGGGGCATGCCGCGGGACGCGGCTATTCTGGAGGCCAACCACGTGCGCCTGCGCCCCATCCTGATGACCACGATGATGCTGGTTGCGGGCATGATCCCCATCGCCGTCGGCGCGGGCCCGGGATCGGCCTCGCGTGCCTCGATGGCCAAGGTCATCATCGGCGGGCAAACCCTGTGCCTGCTCCTGAGTTTGCTGCTTACGCCCGTGGCCTATTCCCTGTTCGATGATTTGGGACGCATGCGCCTGCTGGCGCGGGCGGCTGAGTGGGCGCGAGGCTTGGTGGCACGGCTCTCCGCCGTGAGCAACGGCCGTTCGCGCGCGTGACCCGTACCGGCCGTTCATGCTAACAGGCATCGCGTGTCGACAAAGGAGGATATGATGGGGGTGTGGGCGAACGTGCTGGTGATTTTGGCCTTTTTCCTGGTGGCTCCAGTGCTGGCGCAGGAGCCGACACCGACTTGGCCTGTCCCTCCGCAGCAAATCGATCTGCTCAACCAAGCGCCCAACCGCGCCGAGGCCTTTGTCCGCCAGTTGAGTGGCGGGGTGGGGGCAGACGTGACCGCGGCGGAGCAGTCCACCGAGCACTACGGCCGGCTCATTGATACCGGATCGCCGCAGGCCTTGTCGCTGTCGGATTCCATTACGCTCGCACTGCAAAACAATACCGACCTCAAGATTCAGCGGCTCGGCCCGCT
>DASVHW010000050.1 GCA_036382395.1 Candidatus Binatia bacterium
TTCGATTGGACAGTCAAGCCTGTTCCCGGCGAGTTCTTGATCTTCCGGGTGCCCGCCGTGACGCCCGAGACGCCGACGCCAACTCCCACACCAACGCGGACGCCAACTCCCACAGCAACGTGCCCCTTTGATATTACTGTACCGATCTCGGTGATCATTTCCACGGGAAGCCAGGTTTGGCAGCTGATCGCGGCGCCGCCGGGTACGACAGGCTTCTCTTCTCCTGGTCCCGCGACTGTTATCGCATCTAACGCTGGCTGGGCCACGTTGCCCGGCACGCAGTGGATCTCGGCAAATACGATGTGCAATCAGACAACCACATTTGACTGCCCGGCTGGGATCTACTCGTACGAACTCTGTTGGGAACAATGCGGCCCGCTCGACTTCTCGCCGCTCCTGCAGATTCTCGCGGACAACACGGCAACTGTCTCCCTTGACAGCAACCCCCTCACGACGCTTCCAACCCCGCCCCCTATCAACTTCACGACCCCGGCGACCATCCAGGGCTTCACCCCGGGTCCGGGGCTGCATACCTTGCGTGTCGACGTGTCCAACAATCCCTTTAGCGGCGGTGGTGGCACCGCGACCGGCATGGACCTCAGTGGAACCCTGAGCGGATACGTGAGGATCGTCCCGTGCCAGGTTACGCCGCCCACGTTCACGGCGACTCCCACACCAACGCCAAGCCGCACGCCAACGTCGACTCCGACACCCACGGCGAGAACAGGGTGCGACCTGGCGATCACAAAGATCCCAGACCTCGATCCGCCTACTCCGGGTTTCCCGTTCGTATTCGAGGTCACGGTCACCAACGTGGGGAACGTGCCATGCCAGCCTACCACCACCGTCACGGACAGTCTCCTCCCGGGCTTCACGGTGACAGGGTTCAACTTCAACACAGCCGATGGCTGGGGTTGTACCGCTCCGCCCGGCATCAGTTGCACCAATTTCACGTTGACGCTGCAGCCAGGCCACAGCAGCGTGGTGTTCGACGTCACGGTTACCGCTACTCCGGGAATTGCAATCCAGAATTGTGCGACGGTGACCAATCAGCACGACGTGAATTCGGCCAACAATACCGCCTGCTACACCGTCGGCATAACAAGCCCTACCCCAACTCCGACCAGCACACCCACTGTAACGCGAACGCCGACGCCAACTCGGACACCCAAGTATCCTCCGGACTGTGTCGGCGACTGCAACACCGACGGCGCGGTGACCGTGGACGATATCCTCACAATGGTGAACATCGCGCTCGGGAATGCGGACGTCTCAAGGTGCATCTCTGGCGACGCCAGCGGCGATGGAATGTTCACCATCGATGAGATCCTGACCGCCGTGAACAACGTGCTCAACGGATGCCCGGCGCAGGTGACGGTCGAGCTCCATGCGGTTCCGGTTCGCGTCTGCGGCAAATCCTTCCAGCGGCTCGAAGTGGCCGCGCCTCCGGGGGTGGTGGTTCATTACGCGAATCGCCCGCTGGGCGAGACGCACTTCACCTTCGCCCTTCCTGAGGCTTTCCAGGCGTCCAGCGATTCCGGGACCGACACGATCCAGGTTCAGTTCCGGATTTCCGCCGCGGCTGCACCCGACAGCGCGCAGATGATCTTGCCCGACATTCCGGCGATCTCGGATGGAGAGCCCTCGCGTGCCGGTCAGCCAGGATATTGCGACCTCGTCGACATGGCGGTACAGCTGTATCCGACGCTCCGCGGCACGGCGCGCTCGTCGCTGGTCGAGTTGACCCTCGGGGATGGCACCAACTCGGTCCGGGCCCTCTTCCCTCTGGTGCAGTCCATGGCCCGGGTGCAATCGGAGCCGGCGCTGACGAACAGTGCTTCGTACCTGATCATCACCCAAGACCTCTACCGGCCGGAAGCCGATCAGCTTGCGGCCTACCGCAACTCCCGCGGCGTGGCCACCCAGGTCATCTCGGTGAGCGAGCTTCCCGGCTACAATGCAAACGCCCCGACTCCTCCGGAGTGCACGACGTCTCCCTACGACAGGGAATGCTACCACTACTGGGGCGACGCGATCGCGAACGTGAGTCCGCTTGCGGTCCCGTCGCTCGTGGGATTCCACCGCGAGACGCACTTTGCAGACCAGTACTCGCGGGTGTCGTACATTCCCGGATTGATCCGCGCCTACATCCGGCGGCTGAAGGCGGATGGGAAGCTCAAGGCGGTGCTCCTGATCGGGGATCCGGAGGCCGTTCCGCCGATTTTTACCCCGAAGACCGATTTTTCCGCGGGCCGGAGCACGGGCTGTTCTTCGTTCAACGGGGTGTCCGAGCAACAAGACGATTATTGCCAAGGGGATTACCGCTTCACGCTCGGCACGGATCTGTATTACGCGATTCCTTCGATCCCGCTCCCGCTCATGCGCAATCAGCTGGCTCAATCGGCAGTGAACATGGCACAGCTGACGCCCTTTATGGTGACGTGCGACGACCACCTAGGCCACCTCGAGATGAAGGAATGGTGTGAGTCCAACGAAAGCCCTTACTGGGGGCCCCCCGGCCGGGGGATGCGGTACTACGGTTGGGTGCCCCACTATCCGTTCACCCGCACTTTTGATGATCCGGTCTCAGCTGGCGTGCCACTTACGGCGCTGACCGCGGCGGACGTGTTGGCGGTTGGCCGAATCGTGACCCAGACCCGGTTCTTCCTGCCTGACAAGGATCCGGCCGTCCAGAATTACGTCGACAAGCTCAAGGCCTGGGAGTTGGTGCAGCACCGCGGGTTATCGCAACGTAGCATCGCGACGTTCGGGGGAGAACAGGGGTGGCTCTGGGCACCCGGAGACGTCCAGGGATTCTTCTCCATGACAGGTATCGTCCCTGACACATCATCGATGATCTACGGTTCGACTGTTTACTTTCCCGCCCTGGCAAACGCCTGCGCGGCGGCGGGGCACCCCTCGCAGTGCACTGTCAACGACCCGCTTACCATCATGGAAACGGAGATGCCGGCCGTGAATCGAACGAGCTGGCTTTTGGACGGACATGGCGGCCACTCTGGGATCCAAGGCCCGTATATTAGCCCGATACCCTCGCCGGCACTGGGTTTCAGGGTCTTCAATTCCTACGGCCTCATCAACGACCGCCTGCACGAATTTGTTGACCCGGAGATCGCACCGACCGTGTCGCTCGCGAAATCCGGGCACTTCATCGGTCACGTGATCGCGAACTCCTGCGACCCGGCGAGCTACTTCGACTACAACTCGTTCAATTGGCTAATTTATACCGGTGCCGGCCCGCCCTTCGATACAGGAACTCAGGGGTACATGGACTCATTAGTGGCACCCGCGAGTTTTGCCGAGAGCCTGATCGGGCTGCACAACGGTGGGGCGATCAACACCTATCTGAACTATTTCGTCGGTTTTGGCGGATCGGACAACTCCTACAATCAGCTCTTCATGGAGCATGCGGACTATTCTCGCGCTCACGGCCTTCCCATCGGCAACGCATACATCAATATGGTTGTAGACGTTATGACGAAGCCGCAATTGCAGGGGTACAACCACCAGGTCCTCAACCGGGTGTTCATGGGCGATCCGCTGGCGGTGATAGGCCCCCAATGAACCGCCCACCTCAACTCTTGCCTCTGTTGGCTGGCGAAGTCCTACAACCCGCTCTTCTTGGTGTGATTATGGAAGCAGTGCGGGGGATAACTGGTCACGCCGCCTATTTTCGTCGCGGTGCGGACCTGGGCATCCCCTGGGGGAGGTGATGATCATGATCGATCGGAACAGAACGTTGGCAAGCACGGCCGCCGCTATCGGCATCCTTTTGCACGTGTCTTCCGGAGTGGGTATGGCGCAATCCGGAAACGAGTATTATGTGAAGCTCACGTGCCAGGCGCTCACGACACTGCCTCTCAACCCGATTGTATTCACGCCAGTGCTCGTGATGTATTTCCCGGCCGACGGGAACGCCCCATTCCCGACGCTGTTTGAGCTGCGCGACCAGCACCCAGAGGCGTTTCATTACATGAATATGGTATGCAACCAGGAGCGTTACGCATACACGATTCCCCCCCCACAGCCAACGCCGTGGCCAGATTGGGGCAATGACCGCAAATACCAGAAGGTCGAGATCGCTGAGGCCATCATTCCGAGTTCGCAACTGAACCGTCAGTATGGGGAGCCGTGCACAACCAACCTTTCGTGCCAATATGGGTGTGACCTGAACACCCATTCCTGTTATGGAGCCCCATGCGGGCCATTCTCCTGCCTCTAGGGTGGCGTTGATGCGCTTGGGCACGAACAAGCGGGCGCGTTCGGCATCCGAGGCGGCGGTGCGATGCCTGCCGCTCAAGCCGACGGCGGCAGCCAGTTGATTGCTGAGAACCTCAATGTCTGCGAAAAACCATGGGCATTGAGTTTGGCATTACCGCCGTTCTTGCCAGCCCACTCGGGTGGCATCCTATCGAGCCAGGTAGCGCAGCCGCTATGAGGCTTGCAACTTCACGCCCTCGGCCAGAATGCGCGAGTCCTGTGGGTTGTGCCGAGGCGGGGAGGCACTGCTACGGTACCACGACTCACAACTGATCGTCCGGCGCGAGAACCCCGCCTAGCATTGCGGCGTCTGGCACGCCTCCCGTACCTCTCATTCAGAAACGACAACGACAACAGGTGTCGCTGTCTTGAGGAGCCAAACGCAACGCGGTCGTGGCGGCGCCCCAGCGACAAAGGAGTTCATGTAATGGGAAGAAAACTGTACGTCGGCAATCTCGGCTTCGACGTCAACAACAAGGATATCGAGGATCTGTTCGCGCAAGCCGGGGCCTGCGAGTCGGTCGCGGTCATCACCGATCGCGAGACCGGACAGTCGCGTGGCTTTGGCTTCGTTGAGATGGGTTCGAACGGCGAGGCCCAAAAAGCCATCCAACAGTTCGACGGCCAGGCGTTCAAAGGCCGCGCTCTCAAGGTGAACGAGGCCAAGGAGCGCGAGAACAACGGCGGAGGCGGCGGCAGAGGTCGCTACTAACCGCACACGGTTCGCGCCCGCCCGCATGCGGCGGGCGCGAACATTCTCACCATGGCGAAGCCGTCTTCACGGCTTGCAGGAGAAAACATGCCATTCAGCCACGGCCATTTGCGCGCTGCCAAGCCGGCGCCACCTCGCCCCAAGAAGGCCCCAGTCTTCTGCGTCGGTTGGCACGCCTTCGTAAACTGGCCCCAGCCTGCCGGCAAAACGCCGCGTCCGGTACCAATGACGGATGGGGACGGAAATCCGGTGGCCAACGATCTGGCCGACGGCCAAGAGGTAGAGATCGTTTCTTGGCGGCCCCGAGCACGGGAAGGCGTCGCCTATCAGGTTCGCAGGAGCACCGACGGGAGCGAATGGTGGATTGCCTTCTCGCACCTCCGCCGCCTCCGCGAGGCGCCGCCGCTGGGTGGTGAGGCTGCTGGCGTAGCGCAAGGCTGACCTCGGGCTTTCCTGGCTGCTCGACGTGGAGGGCCGGCCGCTGTTGCGGTTCAAGAACGACTTCTGGCTGCAAGAGACCCTCGAGCGCCACGCGCATCTGCGCTTCATCGCCGCGGTGCAGCCGGGCCGCAGCGAGCGCGCCGCCGCGTGAGCGGCCGTCGTTGCCGGAAGGCGAGATGACGTTTCCAGTAGATCGCGGCGCGGCGCGCATGTAGCAGGCGTAGCCGTCGCATGCGCGATCAGGTTCTGCTGCTGAGCTTGGCCGCAATCTTCGTGAACTGCTCCAACGCGGTCTCCAGATCGTCGGCGAGTTCCTGGGCGAGAATCTCGGGGGCGGGAAGCGAATCCGTGT
>DASVHW010000051.1 GCA_036382395.1 Candidatus Binatia bacterium
CGGCTTCTCCGCGGGCGGCGGCGAAGTTGCCCGCTATATCGGCCGCCACGGCACGAAACGGGTGGCCAAGGCCGCGCTGATCTCCGCCGTCCCGCCGCTGATGCTGAAAACGGCGGCCAATCCCGGCGGCTTGCCGATTGAGGTGTTCGACGGGATCCGCCTCGGCTCGATTGCCGACCGCTCGCAGTTCTACAAGGATCTCGCCAGTGGCCCGTTCTTCGGGGCCAACAGGCCCGGCGCCAAGGTCTCGCAGGGCATGATCGACTCATTCTGGCTCCAGGGGATGCAGGCCGGTCACAAGAACACCTTCGACTGCATCAAGGCGTTCTCCGAGACGGATTTCACAGATGACCTCAAGAAGTTCGACGTGCCGACGCTGATCATTCACGGCGACGACGACCAGATCGTGCCGATCGGCACCGCGGCTCTCCGCTCATCCAAGCTGGTCAGGAACGCGACCCTAAAGATCTACGCGGGCGCGCCCCACGGCCTCGCGGACACGCACAAAGACCAGCTCAACACCGACCTGCTGGCATTCCTTAAGACCTGAGGTCGCTTTGCCGGCGCCGCCTGGCTGGTCCGGTCGCCGCGCTGAGCTAAAGCGAGGGAACAAATGGCCAAGGCAAGTTCGACGAACCGGCCGGGCAGAAGGCGGTGCCCTTAGTTCGCATTAACGGATCTTCTGTTCGATCTTTTTCCGGACGTGCCCAAGTTCCTCCGCGGCGTGTGACTCTCTCGACTCCTCCTGCGCAGCGACGACGAAGGTTTCTACGTCTTGCACCGCCTCCTTGAATCGCTGCGCGGCCTGATCCAGGTTGTCGACGCTCGCTTCGCGCTGCCCGCTCTGGAGGGGGCCCTGTGAGCCCGCAGTCACTGCGATGATTGTTTCGACCACGGCCTGCCCTACCTGTCCAGTTGCCTCACGCAGCTCGGTCAACGGCGGCTGCACCGTGGGGCCGCTCGTTCCAAGCGCATCCTCGGCAGGGACCACGATCGTGTCAACACGCTCGACGGCCTGCTCGATCTGGTCCGTGGCGCCCTGCAGCTTTTCGACGATTGCGGCCTGCGCCTCGGTAGCCAACGGCTCCGAAGTCTCTTCCGCCACCGAGATGAGTTTTTCGACGCGTGCAACCGCCACCTCGATCTGCTGATCGACAGCATCAACGACATGGTCCGCCGTCGCCGGGTCGATGCCCATGCGACTCGTGCGGGCTCGGAGCCGGACGCGGGCCTGTTGCCGGAGTGCCCGGACACGTGCGCGAAGATTTTCCCATGGACTGCCGACGAGGCCCGCGGGCTCCGCTACAGGCTTCGCGTCGACCACCATGGTATCGAGCAGCACCTGGATGACGCCGGTCATCGGAATCGCGATGAGGACGCCGAGGATACCGTACAGGGTGCCGAAGGCGAGGACGGCCAATAGGCCGACGAGGGCGCTCACGCCCACAGCGTGATGCATGATGCGGGGAATCAGGACGTTGTTCTCGATGAGTTGGAGAAGCACCGCGAGTCCGATCACCAAGAGCACCGTGTGCAGGCCCAACGGCAAGGCGACGAGGACCGCGGGACCGACGGCCAGGACCGGTCCGATCGACGGCACGGCTTCGAGCAGACCCGCGAGAACGGCGAGTGCCAGGACGTTCGGCAGTCCGATCAGCGCGTAGCCGAGTGCCGACGCTGCCCCGATGGACAACATTGCCAGCCCTTGACCGCGCATGAAGCCGCCGAGCTTGGACTCGATCTCGTGCCAGACGTTGAGCGCGCGCGGGCGTCGCTCGACCGCGAGCAGTGATAGGAGCAGCCGCTCGAACCGCGGCACTTCCATCGTCCAGTAAAAGCCGATGGCGAGCACGGTCACGAAGTAGGCAGGGAGCTTGACGATGCTCATCGTCACGCCGAGGGTGCCCTGGTACAACTGCGGCGCGAGTTTTGTCAGATCTTGCGTCAGGCGCTCGAACGGAGGAAGCCGCTGCCCGAGAAAGTGGAACGGAGCGGTTCCACTCGCCTGGAGGTAGGAGCGAGCACTGACGTATGTTCCGGGCACTTCGGCCACGAACGTACCGATCTGCTCAATCAACACCGGGCCAACGACGAGCGCAATCAGAACGAGCCCGATGAGGAGGAAGAGGTAGATCAGTAGTACCGCGAGCCCCTTCGGTACCCCCCAGCGGCAGAGCACTACGTGCCAGGGCTGGAGCGCCGCCGCGACGACGATGCCGATGAAGAGCACGAGGAGGATGTCGAGCAGCAGGTAGGCGACGGCAGCCGCGGCCACCATGCCGATCACCACGGCCGTGGCGGCGGCGATCGGTCGCAGATCGATGCTGCCCGGACTGTTTGCGCCTTCACTCATCCAGTACTGGTTCCGAAGTAGGCGGAGATGTTCCTTGATGAAGAAGATAGCCGATCTCCGCCGGCAGCGTCAGAGCGTAATACTATGCGCGTAGAACCACGCGCGTAGTCCTCCGAGCTTGCGGCGGTGCCACGTTCTCCTGTATAAGGACGGCTCTTCATTCGGCTCGGCCATGCCATCGATTCTATCGGCGCCAAGCGCGTCATGCCTGACACCGTGGAGTCGCTCTGTGCTGCCCTGCCTTGACGGGGAGCGGGGGAAAGGGATCGTCCGAGCGCCACGGCACGAGTGCGCCAGCTGTTCCCGCATAACCATTGCTCTGCGGGACCGAGGATAGGCGGCACAGATGAATAGAGATGTTGGTCGTCCAATTGTCGAGTTTTCCACGCTCGTCGAAGTCCTTCGGTGGCGAGCCCTTCACCAGCCCGAGCAGCGGGCCTATACCTATCTGCTCGATGGAGAAGTAGAAGGGGACCAT
This sequence comes from Candidatus Binatia bacterium, assembly GCA_036382395.1. Taxonomy (NCBI): domain Bacteria; phylum Candidatus Binatota; class Binatia (SeqCode); species Binatia bacterium. The sequence goes on from DASVHW010000051.1 coordinate 2,832, forward strand.
CTGACCTATGCCGCGGTGGACTGCCAGGCCCGGAGGATCGGTGCGCTGCTCCAAAGCTACAGAGCAAGGGGAGATCGCGCCTTGTTGCTCTATCCAACAGGTCTCGAGTTCATCGCCGCCTTTTTTGGTTGCTTATACGCCGGGGTGATTCCCGTCCCTCTGCCCCCGCCCAATCCGGCCCAGCAACAGCGGACTCTCCCCAGGCTGCGGGCCATCACAAACGATGCGCTACCGTCGCTGGCGCTCACCACGTCATCGATCCTCTCCAAGGTTGAGGGTCTGTTCTCGCAAGCTCCGGAGCTACAGACAATGCGCTGGGTGGCCACCGACAAGGTTAGCGGCAGGCTGGAGACGGAATGGGAAGATCCTGCCGTGAGCAGCGACACGCTAGCGGTGCTCCAATACACTTCAGGCTCTACTTCGGCGCCGCGGGGTGTAATGGTCAGTCACGGGAACCTCCTCCATAATTCGGCCCACGTCAATCACGCTTTCGATCTCACACCAGACAGTGACGTGTCCGTGAGCTGGCTCCCGGCCTTCCATGATATGGGACTTACCAACGGAATCATCGGACCGATGTGTATAGGGAGTCCGTGTTTCCTGATGCCGCCCCAATCCTTTCTTCAGCGGCCGGTGCGGTGGCTTCAGGCTATTTCGCGTTACAAAGGCACCGTCAGTGGCGGCCCCAATTCCGCTTATGAGCTGTGCGCTCGCAGAATTACTCCAGAGCAACGCGAGACGCTCGACCTCAGCAGTTGGTACGCGGCATTCACCGGCGCGGAGCCAGTCCGCGCCGACACCATGAAACGGTTCGCTGCGGCCTTTGCATCCTGTGGTTTCCGCCCAAGCTTCTTCTATCCGTGTTATGGACTTGCCGAAGCCACTCTGATGGTGTCAGGCGGGCTGGTGAAGGATGAGCCCATCGTTTGCGCGACCCAGGCGCAAGCGCTGGCGCAGAACCGCATCGTTGAGGCCTCCGAGCAGCAACCGAATGTGCGGACGCTGGTGGGATGTGGCCGCGCCATGCCCGATACCAAGATCGTCATTATCCATCCCGAATCGTTGACCCCTTGTGCACTGGGAGTAGTGGGCGAAATCTGGGTGTCAGGCCCGAGCGTTGCTCAGGGTTATTGGAACCGACCTGAAGAAACAGAGCGCACTTTTCGAGCCCACTGGAATACCGGTGAAGGACCGTTTCTCCGCACCGGAGATTTGGGATTCTTGAAAGATGGCGAGCTGTTTGTCACCGGTCGCTTGAAGGATTTGATCATCATCGGCGGCCGCAACCTTTACCCCCACGACATTGAATTGACGGTGGAACAGAGCCATCCCGCAATACGGCCAGGTTGTTGCGCGGCGTTTTCGGTCGATGTTGCCGACGACGAACGTCTGATACTCGCAGCCGAGGTGGAACGCCGCCACAAAGCGGCGAGTCGCTGCCAGCAGGATGAGGACGCGCGCCCTCATCCGAAGGGGCGTCTGCAGTTGGATGTCGAGGCGGTGGGTCGGGCCATTCGGCGAGCGGTGGCGGAAGTGCATGACGTACGAGTGCACGCCGTGGTGCTACTCAGGGCCGGCAGCCTTCCCAAGACTCCCAGCGGCAAGCTTCAGCGTGGTGCGTGCCAGGTCAGCTTCTTGAATGGCACGTTCGATAGGCTGTGAGCAGTGCGCGATGTGGGGAAGTGTCCAAGCACTGATGCGAATCTGTCCATCGGTGACGAAGAGGAAAGTTTTCAAGTGGATTCTCGGACCGCAGAAGTCATCCAATCCTGGCTGGTCGCACGGCTTTCCGAGTTGTTGGAGATCGAGTCTCACGAGATAGATGTCCGGGAGCCCTTTGCCAGCTACGGGATGGGCTCAGCGGAGTTGGTCAGCCTCTCCGGTGAACTCGCAGAGTGGCTTGGACGCCAACTGTCTCCTGATCTGGCATATGAGTGCCCCACCATCGAGACTCTTGCTCGGTATTTGGCAGAGTCACCCGATGTGGCGCAGTCAGCCACCACGGTTGGCGAGGATCGGCAGGCACAACCTGAACCGATCGCCATCATCGGCATCGGCTGTCGATTTCCCGGCGCCAACAACCCGCAAGCTTTCTGGCAGTTGCTGCGCGACGGGGTCGATGCCATCAGCGAAGTGCCAGCGGAGCGCTTCAACCTTGAAGTCTTTTTCGATCCAAACCCGGCGATTCCGGGCAAGATAAACACTCCGTGGGGCGGCTTCCTCGATCAGGTGGATCAGTTCGATCCCCGTTTCTTTGGTATCTCGCCGCGGGAAGCTGCACGCATGGATCCCCAGCAGCGCCTCCTCCTGGAGCTCACGTGGGAAGCATTGGAAGATGGCGGACAGGTGCGGGAGCGCCTCGTCGGCACCGATACCGGTGTGTTTGTCGGCATTTCGAACAACGATTACGGTCGCAGGCAGTTGAGTGATTTCTGTCGTATCGACGCCTATGCGGGCACCGGCAATGCCCTGAGCATTGCGGCCAACCGTATCTCCTACGTGTTTGATTTCCGGGGGCCGAGTATCGCCATCGACACCGCCTGTTCCTCATCGCTGGTGGCCATCCACCTGGCCTGTTGCAGCCTGCGATCCGGAGAGTCGACGCTGGCTCTGGCCGGGGGCGTGAACCTGATCCTCTCGCCGGCGGTGACGATCAGTTTCACCAAAGCGGGGGCGATGGCTCCGGACGGGCGCTGCAAAACCTTTGATGCCCGGGCCAACGGCTACGTTCGCAGTGAGGGTGCGGGTCTCGTCGTTCTGAAGCCCCTCTCGAGAGCGTTGGCCGACGGTGATCCGATCTATGCCGTCATTCGTGGCAGCGCAGTGAATCAGGACGGACGCAGCAACGGACTCATGGCTCCGAATCCGCTGGCCCAACAGGCGGTCCTGCGAGAAGCCTATCGGCGAGCCGCAGTCTCACCGGGCGACGTTCAATACGTCGAGGCGCACGGCACCGGCACCTTCTTAGGCGATCCGATCGAAGCGAAAGCCCTGGGTGCCGTGCTTGCCCTCGACCGTCTCCCCGGGCGCCCCTGCGCCCTGGGCTCGGTCAAGACCAACATCGGCCACCCGGAGGCCGCAGCCGGCATCGCTGGATTGATCAAGGTGGCGCTGGCGCTCAAGCATCAGGAGATCCCACCGAGCCTGCACTTTCAGGAGCCCAACCCGCATATTCCTTTCGACGAGCTCCCGCTCCGAGTGCAGACAACGCTGGGTCCATGGCCTGCGGAGTCGGGTCCGGCATTGGCCGGGGTGAGCTCATTCGGTTTTGGTGGAACCAATGCTCATGTGGTCCTGGAAGAGGCTCCCCGGTCGAATGCAGAGATGCACAATGCAGAAGGCGGAATGGAAAGTCGCGAAATCCGCCAGACCCAATCTGCGTACCTGCTCCCACTGTCGGCACACAGCTCGGAGGCCCTGCAGGCTCTGGCTCGAGCGTACCGAGACTTTCTGGCAATCCCGGAGTCCACGGTGTCGCTGCACGACCTCTGTTACACGGCCAGTGTGCGGCGCAGTCACCACGACTACCGTCTCGCCGTGACAGGCAATTCGCCGGCGCAACTGGCCGAGGGCCTGGAGGCGTTCTTGCGAGGAGAGGTTCGTCCCGGCCTGTCTGCCGGTCGCAAGGTTTCAGGTCGCCCGCGAAAGCTGGTTTTTGTGTTTCCGGGGCAAGGGTCTCAATGGCTTGGCATGGGGCGAACGCTCTTGGAGCAGGACGCTGTATTTCGGGAGGTCGTGGAACGCTGTGACCGGGCGCTGCAGCCGTACGGAGATTGGTCTTTGCTCGCAGAGCTCGCTGCCACCGATGCAGCCCAGTCCCGGTTGAACGAAATCGATATCATCCAGCCGGCCCTCTTTGCCATGCAGGTGGCCTTGGCAGCCCTGTGGCGTTCCTGGGGCATCGAGCCACAAGCCGTGGTGGGCCACAGCATGGGAGAGGTGGCGGCAGCTCACGTCGCCGGCGCACTGAGCCTGGAAGATGCAGTACGGGTTATTTGCCATCGCAGCCGTTTGGTCAGGCCCACCATTGGGCAAGGGGCGATGGCTGCTGTGGAGCTCCCCATGGAGGAGGCTCGCCGCGTTCTGGTCGGCTACGAAGATCGCGTCTCCATCGCGGTCAGCAATAGCCCTACCTCGACTGTGTTGTCAGGTGATCCGGCAACGCTGGATGCAATCCTTGATCAATTGCAGCGTCAAGACATCTTCTGCCGTACGGTGAAAGTCGACTTTGCCTCCCACAGCCCCCAGATGGATCCCTTGCGGGCTGACTTGTTGCTGGCGTTGGAAGGGCTGGAGCCTCGATCTGCATCCGTGCCCATCTACTCGAGCGTGACCGGCACGGTCAGCAACGGGCTGGAGCTCGAGGCCCTCTATTGGGGGAGGAACCTGAGAGAGCCTGTGCTCTTTTCGACCGCGGTGCAGCGGTTGATGAAAGATGGACATGACATCTTCCTGGAAATCAGCCCGCACCCCATTCTTCTCAGCGCCATTCAACAAGGGATGCATCACTTCGGCCAAGAAGGTGCCGTGCTCCCTTCCGGGCGGCGTGAGGAAGAAGACCACACGGTACTGCTGGGATCGCTGGGCGCGCTTTACGCTCTGGGGTACCCGGTGGACTGGAGCCGGACCTATCCGGCCGGAGGACGCTGCGTTCGACTCCCGTTCTACCCGTGGCAGCGAGAACGTTGTTGGCTGGCGACCGGGCCTGCGGCCGGCGTCTTTTCGGCAGATCCGCTCCCCGATGGGTCGCTCTGGGTTGCCAAGAGCGACACGGTGCCAGGCGACGATTCACCAGGCGTAGTTGAAGAGAATCTGGACGACTGGCTTTATGAGCTCGAGTGGCAATTCAAAGAGCGTCAGGCAGTGCAACGAGTCTCGCAACCTTCCTTGCCAGCCACGCCGCAGAGCTGGCTGATTTTCACCGACAGCAGTGGCGTCGGAGAAGCGCTGGCAGCACTGCTAAGCGCACAGGGAGAAAGGGGCATTCTGGTCGCTCGTGGCGAATCGTACGAGCACACGGACGGTGAGCATTTTCGTATCCGTCCAGACCGACCGGAAGATTTGCGACAGCTCTTCGAGGCTCTGGTATCTGATCAGACCCTCTGCCGTGGGATTGTCCATCTGTGGAGTCTCGATATTCCCCTTTTGGAGGAGGCCACCGTGGCCTCTGTGGAGGCAGTTCAGACTCTGGGCTGCGGCAGTGTCCTCACGTTGGTCCAGGAGCTGGCTGAGGCACCATGGCGTGACCTCCCGCGCTTGTGGCTGGTCACGCGCGGGGCTCAAGCGGCAGAAGAGGAGCCCTTGCCCTTGGCTGTAGCTCAGGCGCCTCTGTGGGGATTGGGTCGCGTTATTGCTCAGGAGCACCCGACGCTCTGGGGAGGACTGGTCGACCTGGAACCCAGGGTCTCGCTCGATGACGTTGCCGCGCATCAGTTGCGGGAGGAAATCTCCCGTCCGGATGGAGAGGATCAGTTGGCGTTTCGTCAAGGGCGGCGATACGTGGCCCGTCTGGTGCGCCAGCGCCACTCTGCCATGCAGGGACCTCCCCTGCGGTGGCGGCCTGATGGCAGCTATCTGATCACCGGAGGACTGGGAGGACTCGGCCTCTTGGTCGCCCGTTGGATGGTAGGGCAGGGGGCTCGGCGGTTGATCCTTTTGGGGCGCACGAGGCTCCCACCACGCTCGAGCTGGAGCTCGGTAGAAGCAGGAAGCCGCTGCGCTGATCAAATCGCCGCCATTCGAGAGCTGGAAGGCTTCGGAGCGAGCCTGCATCTGGCCGCGGTGGATGTGGCGGATGAAGGACAGTTGCGGGCGTTTCTGGACGAGTTTCGCGCTGAGGGTTGGCCGCCGATCCGCGGTGTCGTGCATGCGGCGGGAGTGCTGCAGGACGGACTGCTGTCGCAGCTTGATACCGCCGCACTCAATGCCGTTTTGCGGCCCAAGATGGTGGGTGCCTGGCTGCTGCATCGCCTGCTTGAAGACGCTCCCTTGGACTTCTTCGTATTCTTCTCTTCCGCGGCTTCCCTCCTGGGCCAGCCTGGTCAGGGGAACTATGCGGCTGCCAACGCCTTCCTGGATGCGCTGGCGCATCACCGAAGGGCCCAAGGCCAACCGGCCCTGAGCATCAACTGGGGAGCGTGGGCCGAGCTGGGCTTTGCGGGTACGACTGGGGGGAGGCGCCTCGCCAAGCACCTCGCGCTCCTGGGAATTCGGAGCCTCGCGCCGGAGCTAGCGCTGAAAGTGCTGGAACGATTGCTCCGGCTAGGCTCGACCCAGGTTGCCGTGGTTCCCGTCAACTGGGCACAGTATCACCAGTTCCATCCAGCGGGCACTGAATCACCGCTGCTCTCTCAACTTGCGCGTGCGGAAGCCGCCATCCCATTGCAAGCGGGTCATCCGGGAGAAAAGAGGGATACCCTCCTGGCGGCGAAACCAATGGAGCGCCAGCGGTTACTGCAGTCCTACCTGAGTGAGCAAGTGGCGCGCGTACTCGGGCTTCCCGCATCCCAGCTCGACGTCCAGCAACCCCTGACCAATCTGGGACTGGATTCCTTGATGGCTGTCGAGTTGAAGCATCGGATGGCGGTCGATTTGGGCGTCAACGTGCCGATGGTGAAATTTCTCCAGGGCTTCAGCGTCGCCGAGGCTGCAACGCAGATCCTCGAGCAACTCACAGCGGAGGCGGCCGTCCCATCGATGCCCGTCGCCGGTATCAATGACCCCCTGCTGGAAGACCTTGATGCGCTTTCGGATGAGCAAGTGCGTTCATTGCTCACCGATATGTTGGCCATAGAAGAAGCGAATGAATGAGCAACTCAACCCAGAGAGTTGCCGATCTCTCACCGGCAGAGAGGCGTTCCCTCCTGGCAACACTTCTGCGGAAGAAGGCGAGCGAGGCGCCGTCGCACTATCCGCTCTCCTACAATCAGCAGGGGATATGGTTCCTGCACCAGCTCGCACCGGAGAGCATGGTGTACAATGTCAATTTCGCTGCGCGCATCTGCTCCGACGTCGACATTTCCTCCCTGCGACGTGCGTTCCAAGCCCTCATCGATCGCCATCCTTCCCTGCGGACGACGTTCTCCGCGCGCTCCGGCAAACCCGTTCAACAGGTCCACAAACACCTGAAGGTTCACTTCGAGGAGAGGGATGCTTCGGCTTGGTGCGGCGATGAGCTGAAGACCCGCCTGGTCGAGGACGCGTATCGCCCCTTCGATCTGGAACGAGGGCCCCTGTTGCGGGCGAGTCTGTTCTCTTGCTCGGCGCACGAACACATCCTGTTGCTGGTCGTGCATCACATCGTGATCGATTTCTGGTCCCTCGCTGTGCTGCTGACTGAGCTCGGCGTGCTGTACTCTGGGGAACAAGCGGGCGTGCCAGCGGCTCTCCCTCCTCTTGATTTGCAGTACACGGACTACGTTCGTTGGCAGGCCGAGATGCTGGCGAGCCCGGAAGGTGAGCGGCTCTGGGCGTACTGGCGGAAACAACTGGGCGGGCAGTTGCCTGTACTCGATCTTCCGACCGATCGGCCACGACCGCTGCTACAGACATATTGCGGAGCCTCGCACGACTTCAGTCTGGACGACGAACTGAGCGCACAGATCAAAGTGCTGGCGAAGGCCCAGGGGGCGACCCTTTATATGGTCCTTCTGGCGGCCTTCGAAGTGATGCTGCACTATCACACCGGTCAGGAAGACCTCCTGGTGGCTTCGCCCATGGTTGGCCGGAGTCGGGCCGAGTTTGAAGGGATCGTGGGCCTCTTCACCAATCCGGTTTTCCTACGCGCGAATCTTTCTGGGAATCCCACCTTCCAGGCACATCTAGGCCAAGTGCGTCAGACGGTCCTGGCCGCTCTCGAACATCAGGATTACCCCACCCTGCGCTTGGTCGAACAACTTCGGCCCACCCGCGATCTCAGCCGTTCGCCCATCTGCCAGGTCATGTTCGTCTTGGACAAGCCGCACGGGCTCGCAGCACAGGGAGCCCCGACGTTCGTGCTGGGCGAAACAGGGTTCCGCATGGATCAGGGGGGACTGGTGCTGGAGTCCCTGCCCTTGGAACGTCGGGCAGCAACCCTCGATCTGGTATTGTTGGTCATTGAGACGACAAGATCGCTCTCGATCTCCCTACGATACAATACCGCACTCTTTGATGCGGCGACGATCCGGCGACTCGCACGACACTTCGAAGCACTTCTGCGCCATGTCGTTACACAGCCCGATGCCAGGCTGACCGCATTGAAGGCCATGCTCGCCGAGTCTGACCGGCAGATTCTGAGCGACGCCGAGCGACGGCAACTGTTGATCGAGTTCAACGATACCGAGACCGAGTATCCCAGAGACAAGTGTCTGCACCAACTGTTCGAGCAGCAAGCGGAGCGTACGCCCGCCACGGTCGCCCTCGTGTTCGAGGCGCAGCAACTGACCTACGCTCAGCTCAACGCCCGTGCCAATCAGCTGGCCCATTACCTGCAAACTCTGGGTGTGGGACCCGAAGTGCCGGTGGCCATTTGCATGGAGCGCTGCCTGGAGATGGTGGTCGGGCTTCTTGGCATTCTCAAGGCCGGCGGAGCGTATGTGCCGTTGGACCCGGCGTATCCGATGGAGCGCCTGGCCTTCCTGCTGGAAGATGCGCACGCGCCAGTGCTGCTGACGCAACGGCATCTGGCGGAGCGCATGCCCGCGCCTGGGGTGCACCTCGTGTGCCTGGACTCGGGCTGGGACGCCATCGCTCCGATGAGTGAACAGAATCCGGTCAGCACGGTAACCACCAAGAACGCTGCCTATGTGATCTACACCTCGGGCTCAACGGGACAGCCGAAGGGGGTCACAGTCGAACATGGTGGACTGAACAATGCCGTCCACTGGATAACCGAGACGCTCGAGTTGTCAGCCGAAGACCGCTGTCTTCTGAAGACTCCGATCACCTTTGATGCTGCTGGGCGTGAACTCTTCCCGATTCTGCTAGCCGGAGGAAGGCTGGTCATTGCGGCAGCTGACGGTCATCGGGATTGCCGCTACCTGGCGCAGATGATTTGTGAAAAACGGATCTCCATTCTACACTGCGTTCCGTCGCTCCTGCGCCTCCTCATCGAGGAGCCGGTTTTCGGTGACGCACTTGCCTTGCGTGCCGTCATGTGTGGGGGCGAAGTCTTGGCGCCCCAAGTGGTCATGGGGTTCCAACACCGCTCCAGGGCCAAGCTGTTCAACGTGTACGGGCCGACTGAAGCGACTATCGATTCGACATATTGGTTGTGCGAAGGGGGCATCGATCGTTCTGCGATTCCCATCGGACGACCGATACCGAACGCGCGCACATATGTTGTGGACGACGCACTTCGGCCTCTGCCGATCGGTGTTGCCGGTGAGCTGCACATCGGCGGGGTGGGCGTGGCCCGAGGTTATCTGAACCGGCCTGAGTTGACCGCCGAGAAGTTCGTTCCAGATCCGTTCAGTGTCGAACCGGGAGCACGACTGTACAAGACCGGCGACCTGGCCCGCTATCTGCCGGATGGGAACATCGAGTTCCTCGGCCGCGCTGACCACCAAGTGAAGATCCGGGGGTTCCGCATCGAACTGGGGGAAATCGAGGCCGTGCTTGGCCAACACCCTGCTGTGCGCGAGGCTGTCGTCTTGGCGCGGGACGACGCGCCTGGAGAGAAGCGATTGGTGGCCTATGTGGTCGCTG
>DASVHW010000052.1 GCA_036382395.1 Candidatus Binatia bacterium
GTCGACGAAATCGAGCGGCTGTGGCCGGTGGCGGCCCAGCCGACCTACGTGCTGTCGAATCACGACGTGCCGCGGCACCGCTCGCGGTTCGACGATCCGGTCCACGGCGCGGCGCACGCGCGGCTCGCGGCGCTCATGCTCCTGACGCTGCGCGGGACGCCCTTCCTCTACTACGGCGAAGAAATCGGCATGCTCGACGGCATGATTCCGACCGAGCGCGTTTGCGATCCGGTCGGCAAGCGTTTCCCCGCCGTCGGCCGCGATCCCGAGCGCACGCCGATGCAGTGGGACGCCGGCCACATGGCCGGCTTCACCACGGCCGCCGACGCGTGGCTGCCGATCGCGCCGGATTTCGAGTCGGTCAACGTCGCGCGGCAAGCTACCGATCCGCGATCGGTTCTCAGCTTCTATCGCCGGATCATCTGGTACCGCAAGCAATCCGCCGCCCTGCGACGTGGAAACTATCGCCCGCTGGACGGGCCTCCTGACACCTTCATCTTCCTGCGCCAGCACGAAGGTGAGCGGCGACTCGTCGCACTGAACTTCGCTGCGGAGCAGCGGACGGTGCCGCTACCCGCGCCCGGCCACATCGTTCTCTCCACCGATTGCGAGCGACAACCCGGGCCGGTGACGGACGTATTCGAGCTCGGCCCTAGCGAAGGCGTGATCGGCGCGCTGGACTGAGCAGAGTCGGTACGAAACTCATAAACGATTCACGCCTCACGCCGATTAATCAAGCCGGCGGCGACGCCGGCGCCGAAGCCATTGTCGATGTTGACCACCGTGACCCCGGCGGCGCACGAGTTCAGCATGGCCAACAACGCCGCCAGACCGCCGAAGCTGGCGCCGTAGCCAATACTGGTGGGCACGGCGATGACGGGGCGATCGACCAGGCCCGCGACGACGCTCGGCAGGGCACCTTCCATCCCCGCGACGACGACCAGGACCGCCGCTGCGCGCAGCTTGTCGTGGTGCGCAAACAGGCGGTGGATGCCGGAGATGCCGACGTCGTACACCCGCTCCACGGTGTTGCCCATCAGCTCGGCGGTGAGCGCGGCCTCTTCTGCCACCGGCACGTCGGAGGTGCCGGCAGCGACGACGAGGATCAAACCGCGGCCGGTGATTTCCGGCTGTGCATGAATGAGGGTCCCAACGCGGGCGTGGGCAGAATAGGTCAGGTCCGGAAAGGCCCGCCGCACCTGCTCCGCCTCGGCTGGTGTCAACCGGGTGATCAAGACGTTCTGGGCGTTGTCCTTCAGGCGGCGTGCGATCTCGATGATTTGCTCGGCGGTCTTGCCGGAACCGAAAATCACCTCAGGAAACCCCGTCCGCAACTGGCGGTGGTGGTCGATTTTGGCGAAACCCAGGTCCTCGAACGGCAGCGAGCGCAACACATCGAGGGCCTCATCGGCACTCACGGTGCCGGCGCCGACCTGAGCCAGCAGTTCTTTCAAGCGATGGGGATCCATGGGTTCATTGCCGCCGAAAATGGTCGTAGCCGCCGGCCTTCGACAGCGTGCTCCCGGTGCCGGTCAGGCGAACGCCGCGGCCGCGAGCCATCCGGCCGATGCAGGTGATCGAACACCCGAGCCGTGCTTGCAGGCGTTCCAGCCTTTTCACATTTCGCTCCGGCACCGTGCACAGCAATTCGTAATCCTCGCCCCCATGCAACGCAAGCGATCTGTCGGCTCCCAGCGCGGCGCGGTAAGCCGCCGAAAGCGGGATCTGGTCAGTCTGAATCTCCGCGCCTACCTGACTTTCACGGCAGATGTGACCGAGGTCTTGGATCAGCCCGTCACTCACATCGATCATCGCCGACACGATGCCGGCGCTGACCAGCAGACGTCCCGCCTGCAGCCGCGGCAAAGGCTCGCGAAAACGGCGAACCGCATGGGCCGCCCGCTTCTGGGTGGCACTGCCACGGGTGGCACCGCCACGAAGCAGGCGAATCCCGAGCGCAGCATCACCTAACGTCCCGGTCGCATAGATCCGATCACCCGGGCGGGCGCCCTGTCGCGTCACGATCCGTTTGGGTGCGTCACCCAGCAGGGCAATGGAGACGAACAACTTCTCCGACCGCGCCAGATTGCCGCCGACGACCGACGCGCCACATTCACCCGCCGCCGCGACAATTCCGCCTTGGAGGGCAGAGAGGTCGCGCACCAAGTACGAGCGGCGCAGACCAAGGCTGACGACGCAAAAGCGCGGGCGTCCCCCCATCGCCGCGATGTCGCTGGCGTTCACCGCGAAGCTCTTGCGGCCGAGTTGGTGCGGCGACATCCATTCCGGTTCGAAGTGGACACCTTCGACCAAGGCGTCGACGGTGAAGAGCCAGCGCTGCGTGCCGTTGCCGATGACGGCACAGTCCTGACCAGGGCCGACGAGCGTGCCCGCTCCCGCTGGCAACCGGGGCAAGAGCCGGGAAAGGACACCGAACTCGCCGACGTCGGCAATGGTGTGCGATGTTCTCAGGCGCAATGACATCGGCGTTGGCCGTCGGTTGTGCACGCCTGGCCTCAATGAGGCGGCGGTGGATCAAGCCGGGGGAGCACTGACTTCCTGCAACTTGCCGTCGTACACTTGCAGCAGAAACGGAATGCGTTGCACTCCCTCGGCCGTGACCTTGAGCTCGCCGGTTGCGGCCTCGACCGGACCGAGCCCGCGCAATTGCCGCAACAAGTCGCTGCGTGAGCGTGCGCCGGTATCGAGAGCCCGTCGGGCCAGCAGCGCCGCGTCATACGCCTGGGCCTCAGCCACACCAGGCGCCTCGTCATAGGTCTGCAGGAACGCCGCCACGAACGCCCGCGTCCCCGCTCTGGCGCTGCCCCCATAAAAGTCTTCGGCAAAGAGCACACCGTTCAAAGCACCGTCTGGGCTGGCAAGCCCTTCCCAACCGTGGACGCCCAGCAGGGTGACGTCAGGCATGGTTTCCTGAAGCGACTTGGCAAAGCCCGCTGCGGCCGTCGCACTGTCGGGGAGAAACACCGCCTGGAGGTTCTGCGCCTGACGCCACTTCTTGACGATCCTGACATCGGACGCGACGTTTTCGCTTCCCGGCGGGTACGCGCCGGCCCCCACCACCGTACCACCCCGGCGCTCGACCTCAGTGCGGAACGCCTCCAGCAATTCCTTTCCGTGCGCGTCCTTGGGATACAACACCCCAAAGCGACGCAACCGAACTTTCTCCATGGCATATTCCAGCAACGCGTGGACCTCTCCGGAACGCCCGACGCCGGCCTGCAGAACGAACGGGCCCGTTGGTCCGCCACCAGGCGACAGTAACAACAGCGGCAGGTGCGCCTGTTCAGCGCGCGGCGCCACCCCTTGGGCAACATCGCCCTCCAACGGGCCGATTACGACCAGCACGCTCGGATCGCGCGCCAATTCGTCCAGCATGTTTGCCGCGGTTACCGGATCACTCCCGGTGTCTTTCACGACGAGTCGGTCGCTCTCCGCGCCAAAGGCAAGGCGCAAAGCCCGGAGCGATCGCTGGCCGAGCTGACGAGAGGGCCCACTCAGCGGCAACATACAGCCCACCTTGGCGGTACCCTGCACTGGTTCCACTTGCGGTGCCTCGGCGAGGGCGGCCCGGCCGGGCAACGATGCGGAACCGCCGTTGCCAACCTCCGCTGCCACCTTGGGAGATTCAGCAGGCCTCGTCGCTGGCGCCTGTTCGGTTACCTTGGTGACGGCACGGGCCGCCACTTTCGTTCCGGGCTTGGGAGCCGCGGCTTGTGCCGGAGCAGGGACCCGCGATGGCGCTTTTGCCATCGTCTCTCCCTCTCGGCTCTCGTCCGGAATAGGCTCGTTGATTTCGTGGGTCTGCCGCCGCGCCACCTGTTGATCGAGCAATTCGGCGACGTCATCCGAGCTCACGACCTGCCGCGCGCCGGCGAGCTCCGGGTCGCTGAGCTGTCGCGCCGTGCTGAGGATCCGCTGACGTAGTTGTTGACGCTCGGCATCGCCGCCGATCTTCCACGCAGCATCCCAGGCCTCCAGCGCGGCGGTGGGGTGCCCCATGGCGTGCGCCGTGTCGCCGCGTAGCACCTCGACCTGTACCCAGTGTTCCTTTGGATACCGCTCGGACAGCTCGTCCAGGGTTGTCAGCACCTCTCGATAATGGCCGAGTCGGTACTGTGCCAGAGCACTTTTGTAGAAAGTCCGCGCCGTATACAGACCATGATCTGTCTGATCGAGATAGGTTCGGTAAGCAGCGACGGCCTTCTCATATTCTTTATATTGGAACGCCTCGTCGCCACGGCGCACGGCAGCTGAAAACTCCGGAGGGGTGCTCACCCTAGCGCTACATGCCGGGAAGGCGAGCGTGACAGCGATCCACCAAGCCGTCGAGCGAAGCATCGGTCGAGCGTTGGCAACCATCAGCCGAGCATCTCCTTTACCTTATCCAGGAATCCTTTCGCCAGGGGGTGTACCTCTTCTCCGCTGCTGCGTGCAAACTCCTCCAGCAGTTCCCGTTGCCGAGCGGTCAGCTTACGCGGTGTCTCGACCACGATGCGCACCAACTGATCACCGCGACCGGCGCCACGCAGACTGGGCGCGCCTTTACCTTTCAGCCGCATCACGGCGCCCGACTGCGCGCCGGCAGCAACCTTCAGCTTCACCTTGCCGTCGAGGGTTGGGACATCGATTTCAGCCCCCAGCGCCGCCTGGGGAAAGCTGATGGGGATCTCACAGACAATGTCGTCCTCGTGGCGCGTAAACAGGGGATGTTCGCGCACGTCGATGACGATGTAGAGGTCGCCCGGTGGTCCGCCGTTTCGCCCAGGTTCACCCTCGCCCCGTAGTTTCAGCCGGGAGCCGGTATCGACGCCGCCAGGCACCTTGATGTTGAGCGCCTGCATCTTCTGGGTCGCGCCGTTCCCGCCGCAGGCACGGCACGGATCCTTGATGACCGATCCCTGGCCATTGCACTGGCCACAGGTCTTGGCGATGGTGAAGAACCCCTGTTGGAACCGCACCTGTCCACTGCCGCGGCATGCCGTGCAGGTGGCGCGGGGGGTCCCATCCTTGGTGCCTTTGCCGCCGCACGTTTCGCAGCTGGCCAGACGTGGGATGTTGATCACTTTTTCGGTACCGACAATCGCTTCTTCGAATTTGATGGTCAGATCGTAGCGCAGGTCCTCGCCTCGCCTCGCCCGACTACGGCTGCGGCCGCGGCCGCCTCCGAGGAAGTCCCCGAAGATGTCGCTGAAGATGTCTTCGAATCCGGCGCCAGAAAAATCAAAGCCTCCGAAACCGGCGCGCTGGTCAAAGGCCGCGTGGCCGAAGCGATCGTATTGTGCGCGGCGCTCGGCGTCGGTCAGCACTTGATACGCCTCAGAGGCTTCTTTGAACCGTTCCTCGGCGGCCCGATCACCCGGGTTGCGGTCGGGATGGTGCTTCATCGCCAGCTTGCGGTAAGCCTTCTTGACTTCCTCCTCGCCGGCGCCGCGGCTCACGCCCAGGATCTCATAGTAATCGCGCTTTTGCGCCACCAAACTTCCTCCTCATGCCGGTTCAGCCCGGCAGCATGGCGCTCGGACCTCTAGCGGATCTGGTTGCAACGGCACTTCGTCCGCAACAATACAAAAGCCCTCCCCATCAGTCGAGGGGGAGGGCTTCTGGGTGTCCGGCAGCAAGAGACGGCTCAGCCTTTCACTTCTTCGAAGTCCGCGTCGACGACGTCCTCCTTCGGCTTGCTGCCCTCGCCGTCGCCGTCGCCGCTTGTGCCTGCGCCGGGGTGCGGCCCCTGTCCGCCCTGCTGCGACGCCTTGGCATAGATCGCCTCGGCCAGCTTATGAGCCGACTTGGTGAGCTCCTCGGCGGCGGTCTTCATGGCTGCGGCGTCCTGCCCTTCGAGTTCCTTCTTGGCCTTCTCCAGCCCTTGTTCAATGCCGCTTCTGATCGCCGCGTCGAGATCGCCGCCGTGTTCCTTGAGAGACTTCTCCGTTTGGTACACGAGGCTGTCCAGTTGATTGCGCGCATCCGCCGTCTCGCGACGCTTGTGGTCTTCGGCCGCGTGGAGTTCGGCGTCCTTGACCATCTGTTTGATCTCTTGCTCGGTCAGGCCGCTGGAGGCCGTGATGCGGATCGACTGTTCTTTCCCCGTGCCGAGGTCCTTGGCATTCACGTGCACGATGCCGTTGGCATCGATATCAAAGGTGACCTCGACCTGCGGCATGCCGCGCGGGGCGGGTGGGATGCCGATCAGGTCGAACTGGCCCAGGAGCTTGTTGTCGGCCGCCATTTCCCGCTCGCCCTGGAAGACGCGGATGGTCACCGCCGTCTGGTTGTCCGCAGCGGTCGAGAAGGTCTGGCTCTTCTTGGTCGGGATGGTGGTGTTCTTGTCGATCAGCTTGGTGAACACGCCGCCAAGGGTCTCGATGCCGAGCGATAGCGGTGTCACGTCGAGCAACACGACGTCCTTCACTTCGCCTCTGAGCACACCGCCCTGAATGCCGGCGCCGACAGCCACCACTTCGTCGGGATTCACGCCCCGGTGGGGTTCCTTGCCGAAGAGCTTCTTCACATGCGCCTGGACGGCGGGCACCCGCGTCATGCCGCCGACGAGAACGACTTCGTCAATGTCGCTGGCGCTCAGTCCGGCGTCCCGGAGTGCCGTGAGGCACGGCCCATCCAGCTTATCCAGCAACTCGGCGCACAGCGCTTCCAGCTTGGACCGGGTGAGCTTCATGTTGAGGTGCTTTGGACCGCTCTGGTCGGCGGTGACGAAGGGCAGATTGATGGTCGTCTCGGTCGAGGTGGAGAGCTCGCACTTGGCCTTTTCCGCAGCCTCTTTCAGGCGCTGCAGCGCCATGCGGTCTTGGCGCAGATCGATGCCCTGGTCCTTGCGGAACTCATCCACCAGGTAATTCATGATGCGATGGTCGAAGTCCTCGCCGCCCAGGAAGGTATCGCCGTTGGTCGCCTTGACCTCGAACACGCCCTCGCCGATTTCCAGAATCGAGATATCGAACGTCCCGCCGCCGAGATCGAAGACGGCAATCTTCTCGTCCTTCTTCTTGTCCATGCCATACGCCAGGGAAGCCGCCGTGGGCTCGTTGATGATGCGCAGCACGTTCAGTCCGGCGACCCGGCCGGCATCCTTGGTCGCCTGCCGCTGGCTGTCGTTGAAGTACGCCGGCACGGTGACGACCGCATCGGTGACTTTCTCCCCGAGGTAGTCTTCGGCGGTTTGCCTCATCTTCTGGAGAATGAACGCCGAAATCTCAGCCGGGCTGTAGCGCTTGCCCCGAAGCTCGACCCAAGCGTCGCCGTTGTCCGCCCGGACGATCTTATACGGCAGCACCTTCATTGCTTTCTGGACTTCCGCATCGTCGTACTTGCGGCCCATCAGCCGTTTGACCGCAAAAATGGTGTTGTCCGGGTTCGTAATCGCCTGGCGGTAGGCGATCTGTCCGACCAGGCGTTCGCCCGCCTCGGTGAAGGCGACGACGGACGGAGTGGTGCGACCGCCTTCGGCGTTCGGGATGACCTTGGGCTCACCCCCTTCCATAATCGCCACGCACGAATTGGTCGTGCCCAAATCAATTCCGATGACTTTCGACATTATGCTTGTCTCCTTCGGTACGTCAGGGTTCCACCGGTACCATAAGATGCCCGCGCCGTATCCGTGCCTACCGGTTAATCACGCTTCTGCTCACTTTCAACCGTATCCTGGCTTTTTCGCGTGCTGACCGTTACCAGAGCCGGGCGGAGCAAGCGGTCGTAGAGGAGGTAGCCGGTGTGGTGTTGTTCCACCACCTGATTCGGTTCGTGCTCCGCTGATTCGACCTGGGACATGGCTTGGTGGTGCGCCGGATCAAACGGCTGCCCCAAGGCCTCGATCCGCTTCACTCCGTGTCGATCGAGGATCTCCAGGAGCGACTTCACAACCATGCCGACGCCTTCGATCACGGACTTGCCGTCGCCCTCGCCGCACTCTAGCGCGCGTTCGAGGTTGTCGATCACCGGAATCAGATCCCGAATCAGCGGTTCAGAGGCAAACCGCAGCGCCTCGGCCTTCTCCCGCAGCATCCGCTTCTTGAAATTCTCCAGCTCTGCCCGCTCGCGCAGAAAACGGTCGTGATTGACCCGGGCTTCATCCTCTTTTTCGGCTAGTTTCTGGCGCAGTGGCTCGATTTCGCTCTCCGGCGCGCTAGCGGCACCTTCGGCTTGTTCCTGCGTTGTCGCAGTCCCCTCCGCCTTCTCATCGTTCACGTCGTCTTGGCTCATGCTCCTCCCGAAAGAATGGTCGCACCTAGTGGGGGTTGTCAGGTAATGACGTACGGTGGCCTTGTCAAGGTCGCGATCCGGTGTTTTGTTTGCATCCCAATGGGTCCATCGCAAGCCAGCCAGGCCATCATTCTGCGCACGCGGTCGTACGGTGAATCGGACAAGATCGTAACGTTCTTGAGCGAGGATGCGGGCAAGCTCACCGGTATTGCCAAAGGGGCAAAGAATTCCCGCCGCCGTTTCGCCAACTGTCTGGATGCCTTCACCCGCGTGCGCGCGTACTTCCGTACGCGCCCAGGGGCCAGTCTGGTGTTCTTGGAGAGCTGCGACCTCCTGGAACCCGCCGGACCTCTCAGCGACCCGGCCAAATTCGCCTACGGCAGCTATCTGGTCGAGCTCGTCGACCAACTTACCGCCGAGGGCCAGCCCATCCGCGAGCTCTATGCCCTGCTCGCCGAAGGGCTCGCTGAACTGCGGCAGGGGCCCGCAACCGCCGCCTTCTTGCGCGGCTTCGAGCTGCGGCTTCTCTATCACACCGGTTACGACCCGCAGTTGCAGAGCTGCGGGCGCTGCCACGAACTGGTGACCTCAGCGGCAAGCGTGTTTCTCGACCCCATACACGGCAACGTGGTGTGCGCAGCTTGTCGTGCCAAGGGAGAGTCCATGGTTCCCGTCGCGGGCGAGACGCTCGCCGCCCTGGGCGATCTCAAAGTGTTGCCCCTCGGCGAAGCCCGGTACCGCCGCTTCCCGGCCGCGACGGCTGCCGAGGCGGCGCAGCTCATGGGCCATCTGCTCGCCCTGCATTTGCCTCGACCGCTACGTTCGGTGAAACTGATCGCGGTGCTCCGATGATGACGGCAAGCAACATGCATTGGCAGTCTTCATTCCATTCCATCGCGTTAATGTTCACCGCCTTTCTGGCGGTCACGGTGGGGCTGGTTGTCTGGCAGCGGCGGGGGTCGTGGCAGCGGTTTAGGGCTCGCGTTTTGCCGGCTGGCAGTAGAAGCGCACGGCGGCCGCATCTGGGCCGAAAGCGGAGCCGGCAAGGGAACCACAGTCTCGTTCACGCTACCGCTTGCACACTGAGCCCACGTGGTCGAGAAGGATACAATTGGTCTGATCTTTGTTGCGGAAGGGAGCGCGCATGAGCACGACAGTGAAAGGCTACCGACTACTCCTCGAGCCCGCGGACGAGTACTGCCACGAACCCGACGCCGCCAAGAACTACAACGAGAGCATGTACTTCAATGTGTTCGATCCGGTGCAGAAGATCGGTGGCTGGTTCCGCCTCGGCAATCGCGTCAACGAGGGCTATGCGGAGACATCGGCCTGCCTCTATCTGCCCGACGGGCGGGTCGGATTCATGTTCAACCGCCCGAAGATCGACAGCAACAACGAACTGAACGCCGGCGGTATGCGCTTCGAGGTGATCGAGCCGTTCAAGCGGCAACACGTGACCTACGACGGCATGGTTCTCCTGCTCAGCAACCCGCTGGAGATGGCGCACCCGTCGCGGGCCTTTAAGAACAACCCGCTGGTCAACTGCAAGATCGACCTCGACTACCGCGGCATCGCGCCGATGTACGGCGGCCGGCCGGTGCGCGAGGACGGCTCGGAGATCCCCGTCGATCCCGAGAAGTCCTTTGCCAAGGCGCACTATGAGCAACACGTCGCCGCGAAGGGCAGCTTCGACATCGACGGGAAGCACTGGGAGGTCGACGGCTTCGGCCTGCGTGACAAGTCGTGGGGGCCGCGCTACTGGCAGAGTATTACCTGGTACCGCTGGCTGCCGATGAACTTCGGCCCCGACTTCGGGATGATGATCTCCCTAATTGGCATCGAAGGCGGCGAGCCGCTCCGCAGCGGCATGGTGCTGCGTGACGGCGAGTACGTGATGATCAACGAAGCCCGCATCGAGAGCGAGTGGGACGAGAACTGGTACCAGACCAAGCTGCGGGCCTGGGCGAAGACGGACGAACGTGAGTACGAAGTACAGGGCAGGGTGATCTCGATGATCCCGTTGCGCAACCGCCGCCAACGCGACGACGGCACCGATCTCGTCACGCGCATCACCGAGGGCATGACGGAGTATACCTGCGACGGCAAGACCGGCTACGGCCTGTCCGAATATCTCGACCAGATCGTCGACGGCAAGCCGGTCGGTCCGGACGTGAAGTAGCCTCCACCTGCTGAGGCTGCGTCACGTCGGCAGGCCCGGCACCTTGGTCGCGGGGAAGAAGCGGTGGTGGTGGGCGCCCGTCACCTCGTAGATCGCGGTGCCGCGCCGCCCGTCGGTGGTCGACACCACCATCTCGTTCGACCCGCCGCGATGAAAAGGCTCGTAGGGAGCGGCCCAGCGGCCGCTGCCGTCGACGGTGATCGTGGCGCCCCCCTGGAGCGTAAACTCGACGCGACCGGCAAGGCCACGGGTGCCGCTACCGTCCGCCCCGTAGTCGGCGGGCTGGCCGTCGTCGCCGATCCAATGCAAATCGTGCCGGAAGTCGATGACCGGGACCGGCTCTCCGCCGTTGACGGGGGCAAAGCAGCCATCGGTGTACACCCGGGCGCCGTTGGCGTACTCCCAGTGCCACACGCCGAGCATGCCGTCGGGCAACTGAATGGCAATCCACAACCACAGCGGACAGCGGCCGTGATCACGAATTCCCCACGAGTGGTCCCGCGCCCCCCACCAGTCGTCGACCGGATAGGTCCGCCCTTCATAAGTGTAGCTGCCCGAAAAGCTGCCCGACTGGAACATATGACTCTGGTCCCAGATGATCTCGTCGCCGGCCTTCATCGTGCCACGCCGCAGACCGTAGGCTCGGGTACGGGCACGGAAGGTGAGGTCGAGTCCGACCGGCGCTGTGGCGGCATCGACGCGTAGCTTCACCGTTTTGTACGGTTCGACGATCTCGATGGCCACGGGGCCGACCACGGTGGTGTGCGGATCGCCGGCGTACGGGCGGACATGGCGGGCGAAGATTCGCTGACCGCCGATGCGGCCGAGCTGCAAGGCGTCCATTTCCTCCCGTTGCGGGTAGTGCGCCATGGTCAGGCCGATCACGTCTCCCGGGCCGGTGCGGGGATGAAGTATGAAGTAGTAGCTCTCGCGCCAGTGCTCGTGGCGGGTCACTACGTTCGGCAGCGGTTCGGGGATCTGGTGGAGGAACAACTCGTCGGCGGGGGTCAAACTGGGCATGGGTGTCTACCTCCGAACGCGGATGACGTTCGCCGGGTTGGGCTGCTCTTCAGGTGGCGCCTGGCTATAGTCGTCGAAGGCGCCGTCCCGCGCGGCGACGACGGCCGACACCCCCTGGCGCTCGGCCATCTCGATGAAGCGGTGGGCCTCCGGGGTGTTGCGCATGAGCCCGTCGAGGATCGGTCCGAGCGCCTGCGTGGAGGCCAGGCCCATGTTCTCGTACGCCTGGTTGACGATGAGCTTCATGCACGCCAGCTGCGAGGGCGGCACGGACGCCAGCTCGCGCGCCGTGCGCCGCACCTCGCTCTCGAGGCGCTCGAACGGCACGGCGGTGTTGATCAGCCCGATCTCCGCGGCCTCGACGCCGGAGAGGGGCTTGCCGGTCAGCGCGAACTGCTTGGCCCGCGTCAGCCCGAGCCGGTACAGCCACATGCCCGTCAAGTAGCAGCCCCACATCCGCGAGTAGGGGGTCCCAATGCGCGCGTCCTCGCTGGCAATCACCAGATCGGCGCACAGCGCCATGTCGCTCCCGCCCCCGACGCACCAGCCGTGGACCTGGGCGATGACCGGTTTGGGGGAACGCCACAGGCTCATGAACTTCGGCACCGGTGCCAGGCTGGGGGCGGTAGCCGCAACGAAGTCCTTGCCGGGGTCCCATTTGCCGTCGGTGGTCAGCCGCGCGTCCCAGTGGTGAAAGCCGCCCGCGAAGTCGAACCCAGCGCAGAAGGCGCGGCCAGCGCCGCGAAGCACGATGACCTTGACCTCGGCATCGGCGACGGCGCGATGCACTGCGGCCTCAATCTCGTCGGGCATCGGCGGCACGATCGTGTTCAGCCGGTCCGGCCGGTTGAGCGTGATCGTCGCGATCGCATCATCGACATCGTACAGCAAAGTCTCGTACGCTATCCGGCTGCTCTTCCGCGCCTTCCTCTGGGTCCTTTTCCGAGTCGGCATGTGCATCCTCCTCCAAGTCTCCAGCCAGGCGTAGCACGCGTTGCGCCTCCAGTCACAAGCTGGTCGTTCGATTGCCAGGAGATTGCTGAAGGAGGAACGTCGGGGTGCGAATCCATTCCGCCAGTGACAGGTGCGCCTATGCCCACCATTCCCCTTTTCGGGCGCCGGTGCTTTGTGGTAGGTGGCAGCCAGTCAACGCAAAGAAGGATGAGAGCCGAATGGCATATGACACCATCATCGTCGAGAAGCGCGGCCGCGTGGGCTGGCTGATCTTCAACCGCCCGCAAGCCCTGAACGCCATGAATGCCAGGCTGATGGAAGAGACGGCCCAGGCCTGGATCGAACTCGACACCGATCCCGGCGTGCGCGTCATCGTCAACAGCGGCATCGGGCGCGGATTCAACACAGGCGTGGACGTCAAAGAAATTGCAACCGACCCACGCGGGATGAAACGTGCCACGGACAAAGTGAAGAACTTCGACCTGCGGCTCACCGGCTGGCACTGCGGCGTGCAAAAGCCGGTGATCTGTGCCGTCAACGGCATCTGCGCCGGTGGAGGCCTGCATTACGTCGCCGACGCGGACATCGTCATCGCCGCCAGCAACGCCACCTTCTTGGATCCGCACGTGTCGGTGGGGCAGGTGGTCGCGTACGAGACCATCGGTCTGGCACGGCGCATGCCGTTCGAAGCGGTGATGCGCATGGCCATGACCGGGAAGCACGAACGCATCAGTGCACAGCGCGCCTACGAGCTGGGCATGATCAGCCAGATCGTGGATCCGCCGGACAAGCTCTTCGACGAGGCGCAGGCTTTGGCCGAGAAGGTCGCGAAGAACTCCCCCACCGCCTTGATCGCTTCCAAGCGAGCCCTGTGGGAGTCACTGGAAATGGGATTGACCGCGGCGATGAAGGCGGGGGGCAAACATCTGATGGCCATGTGGGACCACCCCGATCAGCTCGAAGGTCCCAAGGCGTTCGCCGAGAAGCGCGAGGCGAATTGGGTCGAGCCGAAGATCGAGCACTGACGGCCGGCTAGGCACTTTCTCGTCCCTGTGGCCTCTGGGTGGAGCGCGATCGCTGTTCCACAATCTCGTTAGCTGATCGCGGCGAGGTCGTGGTAATCTGGCATCGATGGATGAGCAAGTACAGGTTGTGCGTGCCCGTGGCAGGGTGTGGACGGTAGCCCGAGTTCGTCAGTCGGAGGCAGAAGAGGCGGACTTCCGTTTCTGGTACGAAGGCTTGAGCCCGGAGCAACGCGTCGACGTCGTTGCGGACGCACTGGATAGTTGCATGAAAACGCGAGGTGCCGATGGCGTCCCGAGACTACGAAGAGTTCATCGCCGCGTTGAATGCCCATGGCGTCCGGTATCTCGTCGTGGGAGCCCACGCGGTCGCGTTCCACGCTCGCCCTCGCGCCACCAAGGATCTGGACATTCTGATTGACCCGACGCCGACGAACGCGCGCAGAGCCCTGGCTGCGTTGCGAGATTTCTTTGGAGGTGCCGAGTTGGGGTATTCGGTGGAGGACGTGACTGATCCGCGGTGGATCATTCAGCTTGGGGTGGCGCCGGTCCGGGTCGATCTGATCTCGGAGATCCCCGGTTTGGCGAGCTTCGAAGCGGCGTGGAGGAACCGTGTGTCGGCACGATTCGGCACAGTGCCCGCGCACTACATCGGCCTCGACGAACTCATCCGAGCCAAGGAAGCGGCACGTCGCCCTCAGGACCGAGCCGATCTTCGCATTCTTCAGCGCGCAAAAGGTGGGCTGCAGCTAACTTCCAGCCGACGCCGTGGAAAGACGCGGCGCGGCTGAACGGCAAGCCGTTGAGGCTGTGGGAAAACCCGTCACGGGCATGGCGAACACGCAAACTTTCGATGTGAACCTCCGAGAGGCTACACTTGACGATTCCGTCGAAAAGATCTGAAAGCGTCGCAAAAGAGGCCCTCCGAGCGTTTGGAGCCCGTCAGGAAACGTGGCAGGGAAAAATCGTGGCTTCGCGAGAAACTGGACAGGCACGTGTTTTCGGGGTTTTCCTACAAGCTCGTTAG
>DASVHW010000053.1 GCA_036382395.1 Candidatus Binatia bacterium
TACAGCTCACCGTCGAGAATCTCAGCCACCATAGTTTCAGGAACCTTCAGCAGGTCCTCATAGGTCGCTCTGCGGCGGGTGCTGTCCACACCGTTTACCATAGCACGAGCGGTTGAGGAGCGGCCACCGAGCCTTGCCGTGGCGGCTCGACGCGAGCAATGGCGGTGGCGCGCGCGCAGGCTCAGTTTGATCTGGTTCGCAGGGATGGGTAGCATAGCCTCCCAAAGCTTCTTCTGAGGAGGACCGATGCTGAGTTTGTCGCGCGGATTATTTGTCGCCACTTGTTGGCTTGCTGCAGCCACCCTTCAACCGGCGGCGTTGCTCGCCGAAGAGACCACCCATGCAGGCCAGGACACGACCCAAGCGCCGCCGGCTGAGAAGCCCGCTGAGCCGAAGGCGCCCGGGTGCAACGATCCTACAAGCGGCAGTTGTTGCGCTACAGACCAGGAGAAGGCAGCGGACGCTCCCAAAGCAGGGCCGGCAGCACCCGAAGACTGCCCCTGCCAGCACGCGAAACCCACGCCCGAGAACTCGTAGCCGCCCGACTTACAACCCGCTCTCGCGTACAATGCGATGACCGGCACATAAAGGCCCTGAATATCTTCAGGGCCAAATCTGGTTCAACACCACCGCGAGCCGGATGCCGGCTTTCGCCAGCTGTTCCTCGACCACCGCAGCGGCGGCGTTCTGGTAGCGCTCCGTCAAACGCTCGTGGAGCGCCAAGATCTTCTCCGACATTTCCCGACATGGTGTCGCCCGCGCGGACCGCTGCGGGCGTATCGGCGTGGGCAAGAGGCCGTATGCCGTTTGCTCGGCCAACTGGTGACTCTCCCACGCCCACTGGTTGAAGTCGATCGTCTTCCGCTGCCAGGATATGAGCTGCGATTGAAAGCGGTGATCGAGGAAGTCGGCGAACCACGTCGGGCTGCGATGCTCCATGATGCGCCGGATGATATTGGTGTCCCACACCGAGTGCAGGTTCGGCTGGTACACGTCATCCTCCGGGTGGTCGGGCGATCGTTGTGGTTCGATGCCCAGATAGGCGACCGGCACGCAGTTGCCTCCCAGATCGTTGTTGGTGGTGTCGTGCAACGGTTGATGAAGATCGCCAATGAGATGAATGATGAACCGCAGCGCATCCGCCCAGCGGCGATCGGTCGCGTGGCTGCGGATCCCCGCAAGCTGCTCATTGATTGCCGTCAGCACACAGCCTGTGCGCGACGGACAGAAGCGGCGCAGATCGCTTTGCGAGGCACCGCGAGGGATGTTGATGAAGTGCCAAGGTCCCGTCCCCTGGAACGGCGACGTGTCGTCACGACGCACATCGTCGGCCCACGTCGACGCCTCCCCCATCACGCTGCGCGTGGTCGGATGACAGAAACGTGGCGTGCGCGGATCAATCGGTGCAGCCTCGAGCAGATCGTGTACCATCTTCCGCGCGTGGGAAGTGAGGTGCTTCTCGGCGAGGAGGGCGATCGTCTCATGCCCTTCACAACCCCACGGACGCGCCGGCGTCGGCGCACACACGATGAGGAGGAACACTAGCGCGATTCGCGACACGGTTCGGCAAGCCGGGCTGGTGCCGCCCAAGACTACGGCCTGAGCGTCTTGAGAAACTTGATCAGGGCCTGATTCACTTCCTCGGGCCTCTCCTGCTGGGTCCAGTGGCCGCATCCCTTGATGAGCAGCGTTTCGCGCAGATTCGGAACCCACGCCGACATCCCCTCGGCCATGCGCGGGCGCAGCACGGGATCGAGTTCGGCGGTGATCATCAACGCCGGCTGCGTCACCTTGGCGCCGGACAAGTACGCCGTCAGTTCCCAGTTGCGGTCGAAGTTGCGGTACCAGTTCAGTCCGCCGCGGAAGCCGGTGCGCGCAAACGCTCGCACGAACACCTGGAAGTCACTCTCTGTGAGGAAGCCGCCGTGTGGAGCATCCGGCAATCGATCGAGAATGCCGCCGCCGGCGGGACCGAAGACGCCCGGCGGCGTGTCCTTGGCGGCTTCGATGATGTCCTTCGGAATCGCCTGATAGAAGCCGCGCAACGATCGCGGCACGTCACGTTCCAATTCGGCTTCCGCCACTCCCGCTTCCTGAAAATACAGCATGTAATGAAAGTTGCCCTGGGCCATCGCCCGCATGATCTCGGTCGGCCGAGCCGCTGGCCGCGGGAAGAACGGCGTATTCACGCCGACGACGGCCGCGACGCGGTGCGGCGCGAGCAACGCCATCTGCCAGACCACGATCCCACCCCAGTCGTGTCCGACGATCGCCGCCTTCTCGATCCCAAGCGCGTCGAGCAAGCCGGTGAGGTCACCGACGAGGTGATGCATGGTGTAGGCCTCGATGGCTTGCGGAGCGTCGGTGTCGCCGTAGCCGCGCTGATCCGGCGCGATGGCACGAAAACCGGCGTCCGCCAAGGCGCGCAGTTGATGGCGCCACGAGTACCACAGCTCCGGAAAGCCGTGGCACAGCAGCACCGGAAAGCCGCTGCCGGCTTCGACCACGTGCATCTTGAGGCCATTGGCCTCGACCTGTTTGTGCGTGAACTCGGGCATCGGGCGCCTTTCAAGTCGACAGTCAACAGTCGACGGTTCAGGGTGCAAAGACCGACATAGGCCTGGCGTGGGATCGGCGCAATGG
>DASVHW010000054.1 GCA_036382395.1 Candidatus Binatia bacterium
GTGCTCGCCGGCGTGATTGCGGCCGCGTATGCCAACAGTCTGACCATCGGTTTCCAATTCGACGACTGGCATGTGCTGGAGCAGAACCCGTTCATTCGAAGTCTCGGTAACATTCCGCGCTTTTTCGTTGACGCACACAGCACCACCGTGCTGCGCGAGAACGTCGCCTTGCGCCCGATTCTCATGGCGAGCTTCGCGGTCAACTACGCGATCTCGGGAGCGGCGCCCTGGAGCTATCACGTCGTCAACCTCGTTCTGCACTGGCTGGCGATGGTCTTCCTCTTTCGTATTGTTCGCGATCATTTCTGGTTTGGCGACGAGGGACTGCCGATTGCGATCGGAGCAGCCCTCATCGTCGCGCTGCACCCCCTGAACACCGAGCCCGTGGATTACCTGTCGGCGCGCTCGGCGCTGCTGACTACGGTCTTCTATCTGGCCGCCTTTGATCTGGCCGTGCGTGAACGCCGGCTGCCAGCCGTGCTGCTCTTCGTCCTGGCGCTGCTGACCAAGGAGATCGCCATCACCCTGCCGGTGGTGCTCTTGGGGTATTGGTGGGTGGCGCGCCAAACCGCGGCTCCCCTGCGCCAGCCAATCCCGTGGCGATTTCTTGCACTGCTAGCGTCGCTCAGCGTGGCGGGGGTTCTCTACCGTGTCTTGCTCCTACCGCCATGGGCGTTTGGCGCCACGCACGATCCCTGGCTGACACCACCGATTTATTTCATGACGGAATGGTCAGCGTACCTGTATTACCTGAGGCTGTTTCTCTTGCCGAACGCCCTGGTCGTCGATCGGCTCGACTACCCCATTGCCCGCTCGCTTCTCCAGCCCCAAGCCTGGGGGAGTTTGCTGGTTCTCCTCGCGCTTCTGCTGCTGGCGTGGCGTACACGCCGGCGTTGGCCGGCGGTCACCTTCGCCGCGATTTGGTACTTGGTCACACTGGCCGTCGAATCGACCTTCTTTCCGCTTGCCGAGCCGGTGAACGAACACCGGCCCTACCTTGCGATGCTGGCTCTCGGAACCGTTGCCAGCCTTGGCCTGTGGCAGCTCGCGCAGTGGTCGACACGCCGCCACCGCGCCCCGGCGATGTCGGCCTATGCGCTGCTGCTCACGCTGCTCTCGACCGGCCTCGGCGCAGCGACGGTGGTGCGCAACCACACCTGGCAGAATGACTACAGCCTGTGGCGGGATGCCACGGAGAAGGCCCCGAACAACGCGCGTGCCTGGATGAATGCCGGACGGGCAGCAATGAACCGGGGGTTCGAACCGGAGGCACGCCGTTTTTTGCTCGAAGCCCGGCGCCTGAGCCCGTGCTACGCCTACGTGCAGATGAATTTGAGCGCCCTCGAAGCACGTGGTTCCCAGCTCGACGCTTCGCTGGCGTGGGCGGACGAGGCGGTGCGCTGCAATCCAGGGCTGGCACTGACACATTTCTATCGTGCCGCAGCGCTCGAGCGGCTCGGGCGACTGGATGAGGCGCTGCAGGGATATCGCGAGACCACCGCCATCGACTCAAAGCACACGGAAGCCTGGATGGCACAGGGCCGTTTGTTCGAGCGCCGCATGGCCTGGCAAGATGCGGCGGCGGCATACGATCAGGCCCGGGCCAGCGACCCAACTGCTGCCGAAGGGGCGATGCGCGCGGGGCTCGTATATCACCATCGTCTGGGCAATCCGGTGCGGGCGGTCGAGTGCTACCGCACGGTACTTCGCCTGATGCCGCAACACTACGGTGCGCACTACCAGCTGGCCATGGCGCTCTTGGCGACCGGCAACGAAAATGAAGCGCGGGTGGCGTGGAAGGCGTTTGAAGCGCTTGCCGCGGCTATTGGAGACCGCACTTGGCTCGAAGGGGTGCCGGCAGCCCTTGCGGATCGCACTGTGCCGACGGCGAACTGACGGCTCCGCTGCCCGGAGCGCTTCGGCTCACTGCAATGATGCCGCCTGGCGTTGCAGGTCGGGTAAGGTTTCGCGGATCAGCGGCGCCGCTTCGTCGTCAGGCGCCAGCTTCAGATAGCGTTCGAAGTCGCGGAGCGCCGCGGCATAGCACTCCAGGCGCTGGTAGAGAATGCCGCGGTCGCGCAGCTCACGCGGCAGGTCGGGAACCAGCAACAATATCCGATCGACGCAGGTCAGCGCACGGGTAAAATCGGCGCTGTCGACGTACATCTGCTTCAGGTTGCTGAGCATGCGCACCAGAATCTCACGGGCGCTAGCCGGGCACAGGAGCCGGCGGTCGAAACGCGTCTTCGACCCATAAATCCCCCGCAGGCGCTGCCAGCATTCTTCCTCGCTAATCACCGTGCCGAAGTACGGATCGATGATGATATCCGGATCGCCGACGCACTTGACCAGGAAGTGCCCGGGAAAACTCACGCCGTACACCGGCAGGTCGAGCCGCTGCGCCACCTCGCTGTAGACCACGCCCAACGAAATCGGAATGCCGGTGCGCCGATCGAGCACCTCGTTGAGGTAGGTATTGCGCGGATCATAGTAGTTCTCGCTGTTGCCAGCGAAGCCCTGCTCGACGAACAGAAACTGATTGAGCTGCGCCACCTGCTCGGCGGCCGGCGCACCCGCGCACACCAGCGCGCGGGCGGCGGCAGCCAGCTCATCCAGGCACCGCAAGTAACGGCTCACCTCGATGTCCGGATACTCCTCCTGGGCAATCAACAGCGCCACCTCGGCGAGGTCGATAGGCTCGTTGGACTGCGCCACCGCCGCCGCAAAGCGCTGGCGCGCCGTGCTGCTCTTCTTTACGCTCATATCGTTGCGCTCCGCCATAACGCGGAGCGGGCGCGGAATGCAAGAGGCTCCGTCTTGCCCTGACGCGTCGCGCACCGCGCTACAGCAGCCGGAAGCTACGCGCTCATAATCATCAGTTTGAAAGGGCTCCGGCGCTTCCCGAGAAACTCGGCCACTGCGCGCCTGGTGTCAGCACGGACGGTAACCGTGGTGCCGCCTTGCTTGCTCCAGGTCAGTCCCGTGTGCCGCCACTCGCTCTCTGGCCCAACGCCGGCGAGCGCCAGCATCCACCCGAGCGTGCGGTATTGAACCATCAGATCGACGGCCTGGGCATCCAGCACTACGCCGCTGCGACGCGCCAGCTCTCCTTGCGGACCAAAGAACTTCACCCGCAAGCCAGCCCGCCGAGCCGCCTCCGCCGCCACCGAGAAGTCGACCATGAACGTGATGTCGTCGGCACCAGGTGCCTCGTACACACTGGCTCCCGAGCGTGGCGGACCCGCATAGAAGCGTCGGCTCGCCGGCGTTCCCAGATGCAACTCGCGCGTGTCACCGTAATCGATCCACAGGATGTCGCATGCGTCGTACAGGCCCGCCACCGCACTGACCAGGCTCTCCATGGCGGGACAGGCGAAGTACGGCCGGAACTTCCGCTGCGCCTGGAAGAACTCCGGATAGTGCCGGCGCACGAAATCATCCAGCCCGGGAACCGCGTCCAGCGGCAGCACCACCTCCTCGAACCTGAGGCGGTCCCGCAGACGGGCATCGGCGAGGACAGCCGGCAACTGCTGCCGCGCCACCGCTTGCTGCTCAGGGCGCACGCCGGCAACGACAGGCAGGCCGTCCCTGCTTGCCGCGGAACGCACCACCGGGACCACGAATACCACGCCAGGGCTTCTGTCGTGGCGCGATACGATCTTATGGTGCGACAAACAGTCCAGGACTTCGTTGGCGAACACTATGCCGCACGAGCCCAGCGGCAGGCGTCGCGGCGCCTTCTCCGCCAGGTCAGCGTTCGTCCAGCGCACGCGCCGCGCCAGCGGACCGAGCTGCCGCTGCTGGCGCAGAATCAAAGCGGGGCTGCGCTCGATGATCCGATAGCGGAAGGCTTTCGCAAACCTGCTCCAGGCCGGCTTGGTGCGCGCGTATTCCGTCACCGTGAGCAAGACATCGAGACAGAGCTGGCCGTTGCCGGCCCCCAGCTCGCAAATCTCGAAGCGCGGTGGCTCACCGGCCCGGCGCCAGAAGCGAAAGCCGTATGCCGCCAGCATACGCCCGAAGAAGGGCGCCAGCGCCAGCGGAAAGGTGTCGTAGTGTCCGCCGTACCCGAAACGCACTTGGCCGGTGCTGTAGTAGCCGCAGATCGGATCGAAGAGCGCGGTGTCAACGAAGTCGCGAAATGAAGGAAAGACGCGGGCGATGCGTGCGGCCTCCAATGGCGTCGCCTCGACCGACGTGCGGCTACCCTTCATCGCCAGTACCTCTCTGCGGCTGCCACGTTGGCCCAGCTGAGGCCAATCGCGGCATATGCGATCGCGACCAGCGCTAGCGCCAGGACCGCGAGCAAGATCTTCTTCACCATGGGGCCTCCGCGTCAGATCCGTGGCGCGTACGTAGTCGAATACGGAAACGAGTTCAACTCACATGTGCCGACACAAGTCATCCCGGACCGCCTGCAACAATCATTTGCACTCCGGCGGTGAGCGGGCTAGACGCTTCTCCATGGACCTTCGCCTTTCTGCAGAACATCTCAAGTTTCGCGACGAAGCGCGCGCCTGGCTGCAAGCGAACTTGCGCCGGCCCTGGCGTGAAGAGTGGCGCGATCCGAACGCCACGGAAGACAGCCTCATGGAGCTGCGCCGAAATTGGCAGCGTAAGCTGCACCAGGGTGGCTACCTCGGCATCGACTGGCCCAAGGAGTGGGGTGGGCGCGGTGCGACTCAGGTCGAAAAGGCCATCCTCGAGGCCGAGCTGGCGCGCGCCGATGCGCCGCAGATCTTGAATTTCCTCGGCATCGGTCTGCTCGGACCGGCTCTCATTCATCATGGCACCGAGGCTCAGCGCCGCCGCTTTATCCCGCCGATGCTTGCCGCCGATGAAATCTGGTGCCAGGGATTCAGCGAGCCGGGCGCCGGCAGCGACCTGGCGGCGCTGCGCACCAGCGCGATACTCGACGGCGACGACTTCGTACTCAATGGACAGAAAATCTGGACCACGTTCGGTCCCTGGGCCGACTGGATCTTCGTCCTCGCCCGCACGGACCCCAAGGATCGGCACGGCGGCATCTCCTTCATTCTTTGCAAGCTCGACACTGCGGGCGTCACGGTACGGCCGTTGCGCCAGATCACCGGCGAGAGCGAGTTCGGTGAGGTCTTTTTCGAAGACGCACGCGTGCCACGCGAGAACCTCATCGGCCAGATCGGCGAGGGCTGGCGCATCGCCATGACGGTCCTGGCTTACGAGCGCGGGGCGGGCTCACTGGCCCTCGCCTACAACTACGGATTCGACCTGGAACGCCTGGCGGCAACCTGTAAGGAACTTGGCCGCACCGACGCGGCTGTGCGTGAAAAGCTCGGCCGGCTACTGGTGGAGAATGAGGTCATGCGGGCCAATGGTCTTCGCATGCTGGCAAACCTCGCTGACGGTCGCGTCCCCGGACCCGAGTCATCGATCGAAAAGATCTTCTGGAGCGAGTTCGACAGGCGCTTCCGTGAAACGGCGCTCGACATCCTCGGGCCGGGCGGCCAGCTCACGCGCGCCAGTACCGAGGCGCTCACCGATGTCGATTGGACCCGTGATTTCCTCTGGTCGCGGGCTGAAACGATTTACTCAGGCTCCTCCGAAATCCAACGCAACATCATTGCCAAGCGGGTTCTCAACCTGCCGCAGGATCCACGATGAAGTTTGAACTGTCGGAAGACCAAGCTCTGCTTCGCCAATCCGCCCGTGACTTCCTCTCCAGCGAGTCGCCGCTCGAAAAGAGTCGGCGCATCATGGAGCACGACCCGTGGGGATACGACCTGGCTTCGTGGAAGCGGCTCGCCGAACTCGGTTATCTCGGTCTCGTCTTGCCGGCAGATGCCGGTGGTCAGGGGCTCGGAGCCATCGAACTGGCGATTGTGCTCGAAGAAATCGGCCGCGCCTGCATGCCTGGCCCATACCTTGATGCGATTCTCGCCGCGACGGTACTGTCCGCAGCCGGAGGCCAGAACGCACTGCTTGCCGACCTCTGCTCGGGAACGAAGTTGGTGACGATCGCGCGTGAGGATGCCGCCTTCAGCGGCAGCCATCGTGCCGACATCGTATTCAAGGGCGGCCGGATCCGCGGCACGAAGTACTTCGTGCCCTTTGCGGCACAAGCCGACGCCCTGCTGGTGACCACGACGGACGGCATCTTCCTGTCTCAAGGGCCTTTCTCCGTCACACCGATGCCCACGCTCGATATCGCGCAGCGCTTCGGCAAGGTGGCCTTTGACCACGCGGCGACGCGCATTGGTTCGCCGGCCCTGCTTGATCGTCTCGACCAGCTAGCAGCCATCGGCGCCAGTGCCATGCTGCTCGGGATCATGAGTCGGTCGCTCGAAATGACTCTCGACTACGTCCGCACACGTGAGGCCTTCAAGCGCCCCATAGGCTCCTTCCAGGCACTGCAGCACCGGATGGCTGACATGCTGCTGAAGACGGAATCAACCCGTTCCGCTGCCTACCGAGCGGCGTGGTGCTTCGATACGGGGGATGCCGACACGGCGTTGGCGTGTGCCGCTGCCAAGGTCTACGCCGCCGACGCTTCGCGCCTCGTCTGCGGGGAATCCATCCAGATGCACGGCGGCATCGGCTTCACCTGGGAGCTCGACCTGCACTTCTACTTCAAGCGGGCAAAGACACTCGAGCAACACTACGGGGCGACAGAGCTACAGCTTCAAAAGGCCCTTGCCGCCGCAGGATTCTGACGCGGCCGGCTCTTGTTGCTGGCCTGGTCACGGGCCGTACGGCCACGGCCCCCAGAACGGCGACTGGTAATACCACGGTCCGTACGGCCACGGTCCCCAGCCCGGATACCAAATGTCAGCCCAGAACGGATAGTATTGCGCCGGGTACAGCTGACGCTCCGGCCACAAATAGACCTTTTCCGCCGCGACCTTTGGATAACGGTATTCGTGTTCCCCTATTTTCTGCGTTTCGGGTTCCTGAAGGGTACCCGTCACGGTCAGTTCCCGTCCTTTCACGTATACCGCTGGATCATAGAACCCGGGGGCACAGGCCATGAAGCGCCCTTCCGACTCGTCCGTACGCCGTGGCCGGGCCTCACTGTTCAATGGGCGCGCAAGTATCTCGAAGCAGGTGTCTTCCTTCCCGGGGTTGACGATCACGATGGTGCCGCCCCAACGCACCCGCTGACCCGTCAGACCTCCTTGCTGGGCATCACGCATCGCGATCTCGGCGTAGGTTCCGCCCAGTGGTGCCGGCGGTCGGACGCACGCAGCAAACAGCAGAGGGATCCCCAAAAGCAGGATAGATGGAGTGGCCGAAGCCAAGAGTCGCCTTTGCATATCGCCCTCCGACCCAGCGCTTAATGTAGCATGGTAACGCCGGCAACTATATTACGACGACCGACACGTCTTCTATGCAGCCAGCAGATTTCGGGCGATCACCTTCAACTCCAGGATCGGCTTTACGCCTTCGAAGATCGGCAATACCAGAGCATCGACGACGTAACGTGAGATCGGGAACTCATCAGCGTACCCCCACCCACCGTGGAGCAGCTGACCTTCTTGCGTGATCCACACCGCCACGTCTGAAGCGAACAATTTGGCCATAGCTGGTTCCAGCGCAATGGATTCATCCGCGTCCATGGCCCGTGCCGCTGCGTAGGTCAGCTGGCGTGCCGCCATCAGGTGAGTCGCCATGCGCCCGAGCTTGTACTGGGTGAGCTGAAAGTTGCCGATGGGCTCACCAAATTGCCTGCGGTCGCCGGCATACTCCGCCGTGCGTTCGAGTGCTGCCTGTGCCAAGCCTGTGGCTCGGCCTCCGGTCTGCAGGCGTCCCGCCGCGAAGCCGCCCATCTGCAGGTAGAAGCCCTTCCCTACTCCACCAGCTTCGCCGACCAGGTTCTCGGCGGGCACAAAGTAATTGTCGAAGCTCAAGGTGTACGAATGCATGCCGCGGTAACCGGGAGTTGCATCCGCCTTCCCGACCAGTAGCCCGCCCGTCGCCGGACGCATCTCGAAGCTGTGTCCCGGAAACGGATCCTTCTCGACGATGAGCAGCGACAGGCCGCGCGCGCCCTTCTTGAAATCCGGGTCGGTGCGCGCCAGCAGCGCCAGCGCGTTGGCGCGGCCGGCAAAGGTGCACCAGGCTTTGGCGCCGTTGATGAGGTACCCCTTCCTGCCGCCAACCTCGGCGGCATCGGCGCGGCACTTCACCGACGCCACGTCTGAACCCACGTCCGGTTCGGTGACGGAGATGCCCACCATCACTTCGCCGCTGGCGATCCGCGGCAACCAGGTGTTCTTCTGCGCCGGCGTCCCGCCCTTGAGCAGTGCTTTGGTGAGAATCTCCGGACGCGTGATCAGGCTACCGGCGCCGGCCAGCGAACCGCGTGACAGTTCTTCGGTGGTAATGATCATGACCAGATTGCCCATCCCACCGCCACCGAACTCCTCAGGAACCGACATGCCGAAGTAGCCCAGCTCGGCCATTTTCCTGATCAGCTCCTCCGGAATGAGTTCGTCGTGTCGGTGCAAGCGTTCGGCGATCGGGATCACCTCAGTTTCGGCAAACTGCCGCACCGAGTCACGGCTCATCACCGCCATGTCCTCCGCCATCCAGGCGTGATTGACCCCGTGTCGTTGGATGACGTGGCGGCCAATTGCCTGCACCCGCGCATCGCTGAGTCCGCTGCGCATCATGGCCTTGGCCGAATCGGTGCCTATCGTCTTGTTGAGCAGTTCGTCGCTCAGCCCAAACTCGCCGGCGTGCGCGTCCACCTGGCTCCGCAGGCGATGCGCCACCTCGGCGGCGAACACGGCCGCCATCTCCTCCACCACGGCATCGCGGTGTCCGTGCGCGGCCGCAGATTGCGCGTAGGCAAGCAGGTCCTTCGCCGCCGCCACTTCCGTTGCCGCATATGCCAGCCGCTCGCACTGCACCTGAGCCTCGTCGATGCCCTTCCCGCCATCCGTCCGCCGGCGGGCAACTTGCAGCGCCTCGGCCACAAGAGCATCGAGCCTGGTCACGAGCTGCCGAACGGCAGCCAAGTCGACTGGCGTTACACTGTCTGCCATATCCGAACTACTCCTTCCGGTTCTCGCTGAAGACTACGCGCTGTGTGCTGGGATGCTGGATTCTCTACCATCGCGCCAGGCGTGAGGCCAGTCTTGGCGTCATTAGAGCGTTTGCTGCGGAGCGCAGTCGATCTTATTTGATTTTACCCTATTGATGGGGTAACGCGATCCTGTTTACTCAAACACTGTAAGCATCGCGAGAAAGGGGAGCCCTATGTTCGTACTCGATGGCGGCCGCCGCTTTATCATTCCACGCACCGAACTGACCTATCCCGGTCACAGCATGAAGCTGCACCAGAACGCGGCCGATGCGGTGAAGGCCCCCGTTGATCACGTGATGGCGGACTTCGAAGATGCCTGTCCCTACGAGTTCAAGGGAGAAAAGAGCCGCAAGATCATGGTCGAGGCGCTGAACACCCTCGACTTCGGCCGCAAGGTCGTCACCGTACGGCCCAACAACATTCACTCCCAGTTCTTTCTTCAGGACATGGAAGCCGTGGTGCTGGGCGCCCCGAATCGTTTTCATGGCATCATGCTGCCGAAGACTCGCGGCCCCGAGGACATCATCTACGCATCGCGGCTTCTCGACGAACTCGAACGGCGCGGCGGCTGGACGTATCGCATCCAAATCGAATCCTTGATCGAGACGCCGCACGCGCTGGTCAAGGCCTACGACATCGCAACGGCCTCGGACCGCATGTGCGGACTGGTCTTCGGTATTGCCGACTTCGCCGCCAACCTCGGCATCCGGGAAATCGTCGAGAACCAGAACCAGAACTTCCACTACGCCAAACAATCGATGGTGGTGGCGGCAAAGGCAGCCGGGCTGCACGCCGTGGACAACGTCTACCTGCGCCTGGTCCGCAAGGAGGACTCCCCCGAACAGGTGAAGAAGATCGAAGCCGGTCTGCGCGAGAAAAACATGGGGGCTGCTGCCCTGGGAATGGACGGCACGTGGGTCATCCATCCGCAGCAAGCCAAGATCGCCAACGAATGCTTCTCGCCCACGACGGCACAGATCGCACAAGCCAAGCGGGTTATCGAACTCTATCACCAGAAGGGCGGTGGCTCGATGGCGGATCCGGAAACCGGCGAAATGATCGACGAGGCGACCATCAAGATCGCCCTGATGGACCTGGCGAAGGCGGTGCAGTCGGGTGACATCGATGCCGCCTACCTCGCCGAACAGGCAGGGAAGAGTCGGGGCGTCACTGGCTACGATATCCTCGAACTGATGCGCCGCACGGCGTAGGCACCTGAATCCCTGCTTCATTGCGCCTTGTCTGTGCTGATGCGCTCGAGCGCATCAGCGCGCACGAGAGCGCCGCCACCGTGGCCGACTCGTGTCGCTGGCACCCGCATCGGCGACACCGGCTCGACAAGGTGCCGTGCATCCGCTTAATTGGGGCGTCGCACTTGACTATTGGGAGGCCCTTATGAAGCTCGCATACAGTCCCGCGCACGAGGCGCTCCGGCAGGAGTTACGGCAGTACTACAAGAAGCTGCTCACGCCAGAGCTCGTCGAGGAAATCAGCCGCAGCGAAGGAGTCGGACCGACGGTCCGCAAGGCCGTCCTTCGAATGGGCGCGGACGGCTGGCTCGGCATCGGCTGGCCGAAGGAGTACGGCGGCCGCGGCATGACGCCGATCGAGCAGTTCATCTTTTTCGACGAATCCATGCGGGCCGGTGCGCCGGTCCCGATGCTCACGGTCAACTCCGTGGCACCAACGATCATGCAGTACGGATCCGAGGAGCAGAAGAAGTTCTTCCTGCCGAAGATTCTGCAGGGTGAGATCCATTTCGCCATCGGCTACACCGAGCCCGACGCCGGCACCGATCTCGCCGCGCTCAAGACGCGGGCGGTGCGCGACGGCGACTTCTTTGTCATCAACGGCCAGAAGGTGTTCACAAGCCTGGCCACCGACGCCGACTACATCTGGCTGGCGGTCCGCACCGATCCCGAGGCACCCAAACATAAGGGCATCTCGATTATCATCGTGCCCACCGACACGCCTGGTTTCCGCTGTGTACCCATCAAGAACATGGGCAGCATGAACACCAACCAGACCTTCTACGACGACGTTCGCGTCCCGGTAAGCAATCTCGTCGGCAAGCTGAATGGCGGCTGGAAGCTCATTACCAACCAACTCAACCACGAGCGCGTGACGCTCTGCAGCTCGGGAATGATCGAAGGCCGCTTCAACGAGGTGGTTCGCTGGGCCAAGGACACCAAGCTCGCCGATGGCCGGCGGGTGATTGATCAGCCGTGGGTGCAGCTCAGTATCGCGCGCATTCACGCCCGTCTCGACTTTCTGCGGCTGATGAACTTCAAGGTCGCTTGGGGCGCCGAGCAGAACCAACCGCTGAACCCGGCGCATGCGTCGAGCATCAAAGTCTTCGGGACCGAGTTTTACCTCGAGGCCTGCCGCCTCATGATGGAGATCCTCGGACCAGCGGCAAACTTCCGGTCCGGTTCACCCGAGGCGGCGCTCAACGGCCGCATCGGCTTCATGCTGCGCGGCATTCACATTCTCACCTTTGGCGGTGGCACCAACGAGTTGCAGCGCGACCTGATCGCCCTGTTCGGCCTCGGCATGCCGGTGCAGCCGAGATTCTAAAGATACGAGGAGACCGCACATGGAGTTTTCCTTCACCGACGAACAGCGCGCCACAGCCGAGCTGGCAGCACAGATCCTCACCGATCGCTGCGCCCTCGAGCGTTTGAAGGCCATCGAGTTGAGCCACGACCGCTACGACCGTGAGTTGTGGGCTGAGTTCGCCAAGGCGGGCCTTCTGGGCGCGACGTTGCCGGACAGCGTTGGCGGGAGCGGCGGCAGCTTTATCGACATCTGTCTCTTGCTCGAGCAGCAAGGGCGCAGGCTGGCTCCGCTGCCGCTGTTGCCGGCTCTCGTCTCCGCGGCGATGCCGTTAGCGCGCTTCGGCTCGGCCGAACAGCAGCAGCGCTACCTGCCAGGCGTCGTCGCTGGCACGACCCTGCTCACCGCCGCACTCAGTGAGCTCGGCACGGACAGCCGTGCACCAATCACCACGGCCAAACCGGATGGGAAACATTGGCGTCTCACCGGCGTGAAGGTCGCCGTTCCCGTGGCGCATGCCGCTGCCGCCGTGCTCGTCCCAGCGCGCACGCCCGACGGTCAGATCGGGCTCTTCCTCATCGATCCCAAAGCGCCGGGGGTGACACTCGCACGCCAGGACACCATGAACTGGGAATCACAGTCCCGCATGGAGCTGTCGAACGTAGCCGTTGGACCAGAAGCCCTGCTCGGGCCCATCGGCCAGGGTGCGCAGCACTTGAATTGGATTGTCGACCGGACAACGGTCGGCCTCTGCGCCATCGCGTCCGGGGCCTGCCAGGAAGCGCTACGGATCACGGCCGAGTACACTTCGAACCGGAAGCAATTCGACAAGCCCATCGCCATGTTTCAGGCGGTCGGACAGCGCATGGCCGACTCGTACATCGACAACGAGGCGGTCAACCTCACCATGTGGCAGGCGGCCAGCCGTCTCGCCGATGAGACGCCCTCGCCCAAGGAGATCGACACCGCCAAGTACTGGGCGTCGGAAGGCGGAAGCCGCATCGGGCACGCCGCGCTGCACCTCCACGGCGGCATCAGCATCGACGTGGACTATCCCATTCACCGCTACTTCCTGTGGCTGAAGCAGATCGAGAACACGCTTGGTGCGGCGACGCCGCACCTCGTGCACCTGGGCGCGATCATCGCGGCTGAGAGTCTGTGAGGAGGTTGGTACGAAGGCACATGAGATTTCGTCAGCACAATCTGTGTGAGCGGCCGAAGGTCGCCAATGGTGGTATAGGCTTCCAGCCTGTACCAGTGAACGTGCGGCGGAACGGCCGCCGGGTTCGTACAGGCTGGAAGCCTATACCACCAGCATTACGCCTCTTTGGCGCAACGCAAGGCGAAATCGCCGTAGTTGCCGACCACGCATTTCCTCACAGACTCTGAGCCGGCGTAAGCTACGCTGGCCGGTCCGGGTTGCAGCGATGGTGTGCCGCTACACACCGGTTAGCCGGCCGGCGATCATCGGCAGTTCGAGGTAAGTCTGAATCCCCGGTGTGGCCTCGCACACGTAGGGGATCGCATTGACCAGGTGCATGGCAGTGGCGATGATGCCGTGATCCTGGCGATACGCCTGCTCCACAGGATCGGACGACGCCTCGGGCCACTTCGTGCTCAACCGGCAACGCACCGGCGGGTCGCCGTCGATCGCGATCAGCCAGCCATCGAAGGGGAATGGCCATTCCGGGTCAATATGGTCGTGCCCCATGACCCAGGTCACCCGCGTGCTGATCACCACTTTGCCCTGCACCAATCCCGACCAGGTGAAGCGCTGCCCGGCCACCGTCCCCGGGGCCATCGTGCCGAAGCGCCCTGTAATCGGTGCCGTCGCCAGTGCAACCTCATGCTTGGCGTCGTAGCCATCGAGTTGGACCTTCATCCCGGCGGCTACCATGTCGATCGCCTGACGGAAACCCGCTCCCAGAAAGTCGACCATGGGGCTGCCTTCGACGTCTTTCGGCGGCTTCCCCATGAGCATGATGTCGGTGATGACATTGACGGCGTCGTAGTCGCGGATGTCGGAGAACTCGTCGATCTGCACCCGCTTGATGCGCCGCGACAGCGCCGTCACCATCAAGGCAAAGCGGTCACTGGCACCGCCAGGGTTGATACCCGTGCCGTGCAGTGAGACTCGGCCGGCGCGGCAGGACGCCTTGATCCGGGCGAGGGTCTCGCTTCCCGCACTCGGTGGATAGATCCATCCCACGGGGGTCACGACGTTCTTGCCGGACTCCAGCAAACGGCATACATCGTCGAGATCCGGCAGCAGCGGCGCATACACGACGCAATCGGCCTCGAGGGCAAGGATCTTGGCGATGTCGTCAGTGGCGGTGACCCCCAGCTTTCCGATGCCACAGATCTCGCCGACATCGCGGCCCGCCTTGGCGGCACTGTAGACATAGGCACCGACCAACTCCGTTTCCGGATGTTCGACGATACCGCGCACCGCGTGCTTTCCAACGTTGCCGGTTGCCCACTGAATGACTCGATACTTCATGCTGGCTCCCTTTCTCACAACCGTTTCAGCGCCTGCATGAG
>DASVHW010000055.1 GCA_036382395.1 Candidatus Binatia bacterium
CAACAGGGAATCCAAATCTCGGCCTAAACCACCGCGCCACATCTCGACTCTACTGCACCACAGCCCAGGGTTGGGTCAGTGACCCTTGGCGCGCGGCGCGCCTACCCTGGGTAGAGAATCGCCAGAACACCCTACCCCAAAAGGGGTTGCGCTCTGGTCGGCGCAACATGACGTGCGAGAATCGGCGAACAGGCCGGCGCAACGTAACCCTGTCAGGGTAGAGGCGTCGGGCCCTTCTCTACCCAGGGTAGCCGCTGCCGCGGCAACCCTGGGCTGTGATACGTAACGCCTTCGGCGTATGCGGAACGCCTAGCACCAACAGGATCGAGATCGTCTGAAACCTGCAGTGGGAATTACTGGTAGAACCCTTCTCGCGACCACGACTTTCGAGATGCCCCGCATTGATGACGCACACCCGCGCGAATGCCGCCGCGTCCGAGGAGTGTCCGAGGAGTCGCAACTTGGTGTTGAATACGCTATCGATGACGTCAGCGTATGGGCAAGAGTCTGTTAGAAAAAGTATGGGCGGCGCACACGGTGCGGGAACTGCCGTCGGGCCAGACGCAGCTTTTTATCGGGCTGCATTTGATCCACGAGGTCACCAGCCCGCAGGCGTTCCAGATGATACGCGAGCAGGACCTGAAGGTGCTGTTCCCCGAGCGTACCTTCGCCACCGTCGATCACATCATCCCGACCGATACGCGACAGCGGCCCTACGCCGATGCGCAAGCCGAGGGCATGATGAGGGCGATCGAGCGCAATTGCCGTGAATTCGGCATCCGCTTCTTTGACGCGGCCTGTGGCCAACAGGGCA
Organism: Candidatus Binatia bacterium; assembly: GCA_036382395.1. NCBI lineage: Bacteria > Candidatus Binatota > Binatia (SeqCode) > Binatia bacterium. Next base: position 815 of record DASVHW010000055.1, read on the forward strand.
TCGTGCACGTTCTCGGCCCGGAGCTGGGCCTGACGCAGCCGGGCATGACGATCGCCTGTGGCGACAGTCACACCAGTACGCACGGGGCACTGGGCGCGGTCGCCCTTGGCATCGGGACCAGTCAGGTGCGCGACGTCCTCGCTACGCAGTGCCTGGCAATCGAGCGGCCGCGCATCCGGCGCATCAGCGTCGATGGCGCCCTCGGGCCGGGGGTCTATGCGAAGGACGTCATTCTCCACATCATCCGCCGGCTCGGAGTCAAAGGTGGCGTGGGCTACGCCTACGAATATGGCGGCGCGGTGCTCGAACGCATGACGATGGAAGAGCGCATGACCGTGTGCAACATGAGCATCGAAGGCGGGGCACGGCTGGGATACGTCAATCCCGATACGACCACCTTCGAATACCTGCGCGGCCGGCAGTTTGCGCCAAGCGCAGAGAACTTCGATCGCGCCGCGGTGTGGTGGAAATCCATGGCCTCGGATGCGGATGCCGTGTATGACGATACGGTCCGGCTGGACGGCGCCCGCATCGCGCCGACCGTGACCTGGGGAATCAACCCGGGGCAGGCGATCGGCGTGGACGAAAGCATACCGGCCCCCGAGGCGTTTCCGACAGACGAGCGCGCCGTGGCGGAAGATGCCTATGAATACATGGGCTTCAAGCCCGGGACTCCCATCCGCGGTACGCATATCGATGTCGCGTTCATCGGCTCGTGCACCAACGGCCGCCTCTCCGACCTGCGCGAGGCTGCACGGGTTGCCCGCCTCGGGCGCGTGGCGCCGCACGTGAAGGCACTGGTGGTTCCCGGCTCGGAGGCGGTGGCGCGCGCCGCCGAAGCCGAAGGGCTCGACGAGGTCTTTCGCGGTGCAGGTTTCGAATGGCGTTTGCCGGGTTGCTCGATGTGTTTGGCCATGAATCCCGACAAGTTGGTCGGACGCCAGGTGTGCGCCTCGTCGAGCAACCGCAATTTCAAGGGCCGGCAAGGGAGTCCGTCGGGCCGGACACTGCTCATGAGCCCGGCGATGGTGGCGGCGGCGGCGCTCAACGGCGCCGTGGTCGATGTACGCGAGATGTTGGCGGAGAAGTGATTGGCTTGTGGCGTATGGCTGATGGCGTATGGTTCAGAATCATGCTCCGTCTCCGACCACGAGCCATAAGCCATATGCTATAGGCGCGAACACATGAGCGAACTCATCCGCATCAAACAGGTGGTCGGCCGGCCAATCCCGCTGCGCGGCAATGACGTCGACACCGACCGCATCATTCCGGCCCGTTACATGAAGGCCGTCACTTTCGATGGGTTGGGTCAGTACGTCTTTCAGGATGTCCGCTTCGACGCCGATGGCGGCTTGAAAGGGCATGTCATGGATGACCCGCGCTACCAGGCGAAAGGTCCGCGCGTCGGTATCGTCAACAAAAACTTCGGTTGCGGGTCGTCGCGTGAGCACGCGCCGCAGGCGCTGCTGCGTTGGGGCATCAAGGCGTTGGTGGGGGAATCCTTTGCGGACATCTTTTTCGGGAACTGTGTCAGCCTGGGCATACCCTGCGTCACTGCGTCGGAGGCGGATGCCCGCACACTGATGGCAGCCGTCGAGGAGGATCCAGCCCACGATCTGACCGTGGATGTCGAGGCGTCGAGCGTAATCTATCGTGGCAGGACCTATCCCGTCGCGCTCCCGGTGGCGGCCTGCAAGCAACTTCTCGAAGGCAGCTGGGATGCGACGCGCATCCTGCTACAGGCGGAGGCGCAGGTGCGTCAGACAGCGGCGCGGCTGCCCTACGTCAGGGGCTTCGCGCGCTAGGACCACTGATGACGGTGCAGCCCCACCTGACCCACGTTGCTCTTTTCGTGAGAGATCCCGGGCGCACGGTCGACTTCTACCAGCGCTTCGTTGGGTTGCACGTCGTGCACGACCGTACCGACGAGGGCACCCGCGTGGTGTGGCTGAGCGAAAGAGAGCGCGATCCGGAGTTCGTCATTGTCGCGATTGCCGCGCCTCCGGCGGACGAGGGTGTCCCGCCCCACATGGCGCACTTCGGCTACGACGTGCCGTCGCGCGCGGTCGTGGACGAGATCGCCGCGCGCGCTGAGAAGGAAGGGATTCTGGAAGAGGGGCCTTTGGACGCCGGAGCCATCGTCGGTTACTTGTGTATCGTGCGTGACCCGGACGGGAATCTGGTCGAGTTTTCCCACGGGCAGCCGATAAACCCCAGACGTGTGAACTAGCCGGCGACCGTCGGCGCCGTGGCGCGATGCAAACTGACGCGATCCGAGTCGAGCGGCTCCGGCAGGTGTACGGCAGCCGCGTCGCATTGAACGACGTCAGCTTCGCCGTGGCTTGCGGCGAGATCTTCGGCTTGCTGGGTCCCAACGGTGGCGGCAAGACGACACTGTTCAAGATCCTCTCTACGCTCCTGACGCCGAGCGGCGGCTCTGCCGCGATCTTCGGCGACTCGCTGTCCAAGCCTGATGCGGTTCGTCGCCACCTCGGCGTCGTGTTCCAGCACCCGAGCGTCGATGGCAAGCTTTCGGTGGTGGAGAACCTGACATGTCACGGGCATCTCTATGGCCTACGCGGCGGCGCGCTGGGTGAACGTATCGATGCCGTGCTGCGCCGCCTGCGGTTGATGGACCGTGCGGGAGACCGCGTTGAAACTCTCTCGGGTGGGCTCCAGCGCCGCACGGAACTGGCCAAGGCCTTGCTGCATCAGCCCCCGCTGTTGCTCCTCGACGAACCGAGCACTGGCTTGGACCCCGGGGCCCGGCGGGACTTCATGCAGTATCTGCGGCAGCTCCGCGACGAAGAACAGGTGACGATTGTGCTCACCACTCACTATATGGAGGAGGCGGAACGCTGTGACCGGGTAGCGATCTTGCACCAAGGCAACCTGGTGAGCGTCGGCGCACCCGCCGAGCTCAAGAGCCGCGTTGGCGGCGACGTGGTGGTGATGCAGACGCCGGATGCGGAAGCCCTGCGGCAGAAGATCCGGCAGCGCTTCGCCTGCGATGCGGCGGTGGTGGACGGGACCGTGCGGGTCGAACGTCCGCGCGGGCACGAGTTTGTGCGCGATGTTGTCGAGGCGTTCCCCGCGGATGTCAGCTTTGTGACCTACGGCAAGCCAACATTGGAAGACGTGTTCATTCATCTGACCGGCCATCGGTTTTGGTCGGAAGGTACGACTAGCGCTGGAGACTCGTGATGCGAGTGCTGCTGCCCATCTTTGCGCTCTGGCACCGCGAGATGGTGCGCTTCGTGCGGCAGCGCAGTCGGGTTACCGGTGCCCTGGCGCAGCCAATCGTCTTCTGGTTGCTGTTGGGCGGTGGTCTCAATGCCTCATTTCAGCCTGCCGGGGCGCCGCCGGGGACGAGCTACATCGAGTACTTCTATCCGGGGATCATCATCCTCACGCTGCTGTTCACCGCCATCTTCGCCACCATCTCAACCGTCGAGGATCGCCGCGAAGGGTTTCTCCAGGGGGTGCTGGTTGCGCCGGTGCCGCGATGGAGCATCGTGCTGGGACAGGCATTGGGCGCTACATCACTGGCAGTTATACAAGGAACGCTGCTGCTGTGTGTCGCCCCGCTGGCGGGCATTGCGCTCACCATGGCTTCGGTCGTGTCCAGTATCGCGGTCATGATCATCATTTCGTTGGCGCTGACGGGCTTGGGCCTCATCATCGCCTGGCGCATGGAGTCGACGCAGGGCTTCCACGCCATCATGAACCTCATCCTCATCCCGATCTGGTTGCTCTCGGGAGCATTCTTCCCAGCCGCGGGAGCGCCCGCGCCGCTGAACTGGCTGATGCGCATCGACCCGCTCACCTACGGCATGGCGGCACTACGCCACTGCCTTTACCTGAGCCGCCCAGGGGCGGTGGGAGCGATACCGCCCCTGATCCCGTCGCTGGGGATCAGCCTCGCGTTCTGCATCGTGGCTCTGGCGGCCGCTGCACGCAGCGCGAATCGAAGCCTGACGTAGAGAGGCGAGATAGCGCTAACCCGATGCGACGCAGCGCGCACGCATCTGGCGCATTCTCTACAGGAACGTCACGAATACGCTGTCGGCCAGGAGCAGGCCGCGCGACGTGAGCTTGCAGCGGTCATCGGTGAGGTGCAGTAAGCCGCCATCGGCTAAGTCCTGGACATGAGGGAACAGGGCCGGTAGGTCGGCTCCAAAGCGCTGGCGGAACTCGGTTGCCGCAAACCCATCGAGACAACGCAAACCGAGAAACACAAACTCGCCGCGTGCCCGACGAACGTCCAGGTCCTCGCTGCAGGTGCGCGCATGGCCGTGCCGCTCGACCGATTCGACGTATGCCGCCGGGAGCTTCTCGTTGCTCCAGCGTCTTCCAAAGTCCCCGGTTTCTAGTGCGTCGCGGCCCCGCGCGTACGAATGCGCCCCAGCGCCGAGGCCGAGATAATCGCCGCTGTGCCAGTAGTTGAGGTTGTGCCGGCAGCGGTGGCCCGGCTGGGCGTAGTTGGAGATCTCGTACTGTTCGTAGCCGGCTGCCGCGAGCAGCTCCCGGGGGCGGGTGAACATCGCCACCTCGGTCTCTTCCGGCAACTGGCGCAGGACCCCTTGCGTGCGGAGTTTGTGGAACGGTGTCCCCTCCTCGTAGGTGAGGTTGTAGGCGGACACATGATTGGGGCTCATTCCGCCGGCCCGGGCGAGATCCATCTCCCATTCCTCTAAAGTCTGTTCCGGCAGGCCAAAGATGAGATCGATGCTGACGTTGTCGAAGCCCGCTTGCCGTGCCAGGTCCACGGCGGCAACCGCTTCGGCGGCGTTGTGGATGCGGCCAAGCGAGCGCAGGTGGTGGGCATGAAAGGACTGCACCCCGAAGCTCATGCGGTTCACACCGGCGGCGCGAAAACCACAAAGCTTCTCCAAGGTGACCGTGCCGGGATTGGCCTCCAGGGTGATTTCGAGAGCCGAAGTGTCCTCAGCCCGCCACAACGTGAACGCCGTGTCGAGAATCCGTTTGATCGACTCGGGAGTGAACAGCGAGGGCGTACCACCGCCGAAGAAGACCGTGCTGATTTCGTTCCCGCTGAACGGAGCACATTGCGCGTAATGGTTGATCTCAGAACTCAGCGCTCCGACGTACCGGTCTTCCGGCCAGTGCTGAGCCGCGTAGGAATTGAAATCGCAGTACGGGCACTTGGCCTGGCAGTAGGGGATGTGGACGTACAGGGCGAAAGCCACGATGAATTCAACCTAGCGCCGAACGCCGGCCGGGAACAGAGGCGATGCGCCGGGCAGAGTCGACACCGCCATTGAGTCGAAGCCGATGATGTTCCAGGTTTCCTCTTTAAACCGTCACGATAGACCGTCATTCGTAACCCTTGCTCCTGCCTGGCAATTTGCCGTATGGTACGCGCCGTTCGTAATCGCTGCCGAATAAGTACGTACGGGGACTTTTATTATGCAATTTCATCGAGACCTCCTTGATGTTTCCTCTCTGGGTGGTGGGCGACCGTCCTGCGCGCCGTATGTGGGGCTCAAAGCTTTGATGTTAGCTGTGCTGGACAACGGCATCAGCTGCTATCTCGGTTCCATGGCGCGCGTTCGGGCTGAGGCGGAGCACTGGATTGACACCAAAGCGCGCCGTTCGCCGTTCTCGTTCACGGTGGTCTGCGAGACCCTGGACTTAGAGCCGGACGCCGTCCGTGTGGCGCTGCAACGGCTGCGGAACAAGAATGCTTCACCGTCGCGACCCTTCGGTCGCTCGCGGCAAAACGTCCGTGCTCCAGGCCGTCTGCTGGCGCGTAAGGCTGGGTAGCCCGCGTCGGAGGGTTTGACAGCGCCACCGACCGCAAGTAAGGAGTAGGTTGATGTTGGAGAGAGCGGCAGTTGTGGTGCTGGCAGCCTCGATCGTTTTGGGCAGTGTGACCGTCTGCCCGCGCGGCGGGCTGGCCTGCCCCATGCAGAAGCCGGCAGGTCACCACTGCTGCGGTTCTTCCTCCACTTGGCGCGCCCACGACTGTTGTGCCGGCGGCGCGCATCTCCCCTCAGCCGCCCTCACGGCGACCGGAGCCGACCAGGAGCACCGGCATTCAACCCAGGCGCCTGCGCCGTTCATCGTACCGGTGACGACGGCGGGCAGCTGCTGGAGCGTTCTCGGCCCGCAGCGTTGCCTGCTCAAGGGCGGTCCAGCACCGCCCGACACTCCGATCACTCGACACACCTCACTCCTTCTGTGAACGCTTAACCGAGGGCGTTTCGTTTTCGGTTGAGCCACGCATTCTCTCGCCCAGCGACGCGCGAGGGAGTTTGACGAAGGAGGAATTATGCGTCGCGTACGAATCGTAGTGGCCGTGGTGGCTGTGCTGGGTGCGCCGGCGGTGTGCCGCGGCGCAGATGATGATGGGCTCGGCGACCCGCTCAAACTGGACGCGGTCGTCGCCTACGCCCGCCAGCAGAATCCCGAGATCCGTGGCGCCACGGCCAAGTGGCGGGCGGCGCAGGCACGCCCCGCGCAGGCGGGCGCACTACCAGACCCTATGGTCGACCTGGCTTACCACAACGAGAGCCTCGACCGCTTCACCCTGGGCAGCACCGACTTCGCGTGGGTGCGCCTCGGCGCCAGCCAGGAGATCCCGTTTCCCGGCAAGCTCGGCTTGAAGCGCGACATCGCCTCGACTGACGCGGACCAGGCCCGCGAGGCGTCCCGGCGCACCGAGTTAGAGGTGATCAGCCGGGTGAAGATGGCGTACGCGGAGTACGCCCATCTGCAGGAGTTGCTCGATCTCCTGCGGCGCAATCGCGACCTGCTGCAGAAGTTCGTGCGCACCGCCGAGGCCAAGTACAGCGTTGGCGAGGGCATCCAGCAGGATGTCCTGCGCGCCCAGGTCGAGCTGTCCTTGCTGGTGGATCGTGAAACCACCCTGGAGCAGAGGCGGCAGAGCCAGACGGCCGAGCTCAATGCCCTCCTCAATCGCCCGGCGTCGGCGCCACTCGGAGCGGCGCACCATTTGGAGGAGAAGCATCTGACGCGCTCGCTCGACGAGTTGACAGCGGCAGCGCTCGAACACGCCCCAGACCTCAGCGCGGCGAAGTCGCGCGTCAGCGGCGGCGAATCGATGGTGAGCCTGGCGCGCCTCGAGTACCTCCCCGACTTCGTGGTGCGCGCTGACTACATGCACAAGGCGTCACTGCTCCCCGAGTGGGAAGTCGCGGTGGGAGTGAAGCTCCCGCTGTACTTCACCACCAAGCAACGCGCCGGCGTCGAGGAGGCGGCGGCGACGCTCGCCGAGGCGCGTTCGGCGCAGCAGAGCGTCGCGGTGAATGTCCAAGCGCGCGTCCGTGACCTCTACGCCCGCGCGCAAGCGGCAGAGCGCCTGATCGCGCTGTATCACCGGACGGTCATTCCGCAGGCGCATTTGGCGCTCGAGTCGGCCACCACCGCGTACACCGTCAACAAGGTCGACTTCCTCACCCTGCTCAACAGCTTCACGGTGACGCTGGAATACGAGATGCGGTACCACGAGGAGCTCTCCAACTTTCAAAAGGCCGTCGCCGAGCTCGAAGCGGTGGTCGGCGAGCCGGTGGAGGGATAGGGGCATGACCCGAAGGACGATGTCTATTGGGGCGGCGCTGATCGTCGCCATTCTTGCCGTCGGAGTGGTTGGGTACCTCTCGCTAAGGTCTGACGGTAGCGCGGCGACGTCCGCGACCGCACAGGCGCCGCGTTACCACTGTCCCATGCACCCGACGATGGTGTCGGACCGGCCGGATGACTGTCCGATCTGCGGGATGCGGATGGTGCCGATTGAGGAAAGCGAGGGTGCACCCCACACCGCGGTGCACGGGGTGGTTCCTCCGGAGCACGATCCCCCCGCCGCCAAGGACGCTGCTACACCCAAGGCTGAGCACGGCCAGCCTGGTGCGGCACCAGGCGCTCAGAAGAAGATCATCTACCGCTCCACGATGAATCCCAACGAGATGTCCGACCAGCCGGGAAAGGACTCGATGGGCATGGACATGGTTCCCGAAGAGATCGACGCGTCTCCCGCCGGTAGCACTGCGGCGGTCGAGGGCCGCGTTGCGGTCAAGGTCTCCACTCAGAAGCGCCAGCTCATCGGGGTGCGCACCGCGCCGGTTGAGAAAGGACCGTTCACCCGCACGATCCGCACCGTGGGCCGCGTGACGTACGACGAGAGCCGCCTGCGCAACGTCTTCACGAAGGTCTCCGGGTGGGTTGAGCGGCTCTACGCCAACACGACCGGACAGCTGGTCAAGGAAGGCGAGCCACTCCTCTCCATCTACAGTCCCGACCTCGTCTCTTCAGCACAGGAGTACCTGCTGGCGCTGCGCGGGCGCGACCAACTCGCGGACTCAGACATGGCCGGTGACAGCAGCGACCGGCTCGTCGAGAGCGCCCGGCGCCGCCTGCTGCTGTTCGGCCTGACGCCGCAGCAGATCACCGCCCTGCAGAAGACAGGCGAAGCGCCCACAACCATGACGCTGCACGCGCCCATCAGCGGCAACATCATCACTCGCTATGTCACGCAAGGGGACCGCATCGAGCCCGGCACAAAGCTCCTCGACATCGCGGAGCTGAGCCGCGTGTGGGTGCTGGCGGACATCTACGAGTACGAGCTGCCCTTTGTTCGGCTGGGTCAGGTGGCGACGATGACGCTGTCGTACCTGCCCGGGCGCACGTTCGAGGGGCGCATCACGTTCATCTATCCGACCCTCTCCGAAGCCACCCGGACCGTGAAGGTCCGTCTGGAGTTTTCCAATCCAGACTTCGCCCTCAAGCCGGAAATGTACGCGCAGGTCGAGATCCGGTCCGACCTGGGGGAACGGCTGAGCGTACCCGAGAGCGCCGTCATCAGCACCGGGACGCGGGACATCGCATTTGTCGACCGTGGCGAGGGCTACTTCGAGCCGCGCGAACTCAAAGTGGGCATGCGGCTCGCTGACCGCTTCGAGGTGCTCGACGGGGTGGCCGAGGGCGAACAGGTTCTCACCTCGGGCAACTTCCTCGTCGACTCCGAATCGAAGCTGAAGGCGGCACTCGCCGCCGCGGGCACCGAGAAGGCTGGCAGTACTGCCGGCCACACGCACTGAGGAAAGACGGCGATGGTAGAAAGGATCATCGAGTTCTCCGCGCACAACAAGTTCCTGGTGCTCATCTTCACGGCCGTGGCGCTGGTTGGGGCGCTCTACGCTGTGCGAAGCGTGCCGCTCGATGCGATTCCGGATCTTTCGGACACGCAGGTGATCGTGTACTCACGCTGGGATCGCAGCCCGGACATCATCGAGGATCAGGTTACCTACCCGATCGTAACGGCCCTTCTGGGTGCCCCGAAGGTTAAGGCGATTCGCGGCTATTCCGACTTCGGCTTCTCGTACGTCTACGTCATCTTCCAGGACGGCACGGACCTCTACTGGGCGCGCAGCCGCACCCTTGAGTACCTGAGCAAGATCTTGCCGGTGCTGCCGGAAGGCGTGCGCACGGAACTGGGCCCCGATGCAACCGGGGTCGGTTGGGTCTTTCAGTACGCGTTGGTCGACAAGACAGGAAAGAACGATCTCGCGCAGCTACGTAGTTTCCAGGATTGGTATCTGCGCTACTGGTTGCAGAGTGTGCCGGGCGTGGCAGAGGTGGCGTCCATCGGCGGGTTCCAGAAGCAGTACCAGGTGAACCTGAAGCCCGAGGCGCTGCTCGCCTACAAGATGCCGATTCAGAAGGTCGTGGATGCCATCCGGCAGGGGAACAACGACGTGGGTGGCCGCCTCGTGGAGTTCGCCGGTGCCGAGTACATGGTGCGCGGCAGGGGATACGCCCGATCGATCGGCGAGATCGAGCAGATCGTCGTGGGCCAGGACACCAACGGTACTCCCATCCGCATCCAGGAGTTGGGACGGGTGGTCCTGGGTCCGGAGATTCGGCGTGGCGTCGTCGATCTAGATGGGATGGGGGACACGGTCGGCGGCATCGTCATCATGCGCCACGGCGAAAACGCGCTCAATGTCATCGAGCGCGTGAAAGCCAAGCTGGAAGAGGTCCGGGCCTCGTTGCCGGCAGGAGTGGACGTCGTCACCACCTATGACCGCTCGGAGCTGATCGAGCGCTCGATCGACAACCTGAAGGAAGAGCTGGTGATGGAGATGATCATCGTCAGCATCGTCATCTTGATCTTCCTCTGGCACATCCCCTCCGCCATCATTCCGATCGTCACCATTCCCGTGTCCGTGTTCCTCGCCTTCATCCCCATGTACTTCATGGGGGTCTCGTCCAACATCATGTCGCTGGCGGGCATCGCGATCTCCATCGGGGTGTTGGTCGACGGCGCGATCGTCGAAGTGGAGAACGCCTACAAGAAGCTGCAACTGTGGCAGGACGGGGGGCGGCAGGGAGATTTCCACGTGGTGCGGCTCAACGCGCTGAAAGAGGTCGGGCCGTCCGTGTTCTTCTCGCTCCTGGTGATCGCAGTCGCCTTCATGCCGGTGTTCACGCTGGTCGATCAGGAGGGGCGGCTTTTCAAACCGCTTGCCTACACCAAGAATCTGGCGATGGCGATCGCGGCGATCTTGGCCATCACGCTCGACCCGGCCATGCGCATGATGTTCGCGCGCATGGACCCGATCCGGTTCCGGCCCCGCTGGCTGTCCTGGATCGCGAACCAGGTTGCGGTGGGCACCTACTATCCCGAGGAGAAGCACCCCATCAGCGTCATTCTATTCCGCATCTACGAGCCGGCTTGCCGCTTCGTCCTGCGGTTTCCAAAGAGCACCATCGTTGCAGCGATTCTGCTGATGGCGACGACGGTACCGGTGTACATGCGCCTCGGCTCCGAGTTCATGCCGCCGCTGTACGAAGGGACGTTGCTCTACATGCCGACCACCTTGCCGGGGATCTCCGTCACCGGGGCGCAGCAGCTCTTGCAGACGATGGACACGCTCATCATGGAGATTCCCGAGGTCGAGCGCGTCTTCGGCAAGGCCGGACGCGCCGCGACCTCCACCGACCCGGCGCCGTTCTCGATGATGGAGACGACCATCCTCCTCAAACCCAGCTCGCAATGGCGGCACGTGCCGCGCTTCTACTCGGACTGGCCGGACTGGCTGCAGGCGCCCCTGCGGCACATTTGGTACGACCGCATCAGCAAGGAGGACGTCATCGCGGAGCTCGATCAGAAGCTCCGCTTCCCGGGCGTCACGAACGCATGGACCATGCCGATCAAAGCACGCATCGACATGCTCACGACCGGGGTGCGGACGCCGATCGGGATCAAGATCTACGGGGCGGACTTGTCGGTCATTGAAGGAATCGGCACGCAGATCGAGTCGGTGCTCCGGGACGTGCCGGGGACGCGCAGCATCTACGCCGAGCGCACGGCCGGCGGCTTTTTCCTCGACTTCACCCTGCGCCGCGACCAGCTCGCGCGCTACGGGCTGAGCGTCGAGGAGGCCGAGATGGTGATTCAGACGGCGATCGGCGGCGAACCCATTACCACCACGATTGAGGGCCGCGAACGGTACACCATCAGCGTGCGCTACGCGCGCGAGGAACGCGACAGTCTGGAAGCGTTGCAGCGCGTCCTCGTCCCCACCATGTCGGGTGCCCAGGTGCCGCTGGCGCAGATCGCTGACATCCACATGGCCTCCGGGCCCTCGATGATCCGCGATGAGAACGCCATGCTGGCTGGCTACGTCTACGTGGATCTGACGGGGCGAGACATCGGCGGGTATGTCGACGAGGCAAAGAAGCTGGTGGCGCAGAAGGTGACTCTACCCACCGGCTACGCGCTGCAGTGGAGCGGCCAGTACGAGAACATGATTCGAGTTCGCGAGCGGCTGAAAGTTGTCGTGCCCGTGACCATCTTCCTGATCTTCGTTCTGCTGTTCATGAATACCAAGTCCGCCGTGAAAGCGACCATCGTCATGCTCGCGGTGCCGTTCTCAGTCATCGGTGCGGTGTGGCTGCTGTACTTCCTCGGCTACAATACGTCCATCGCCGTGTGGGTAGGGATGATCGCCCTCATGGGTCTCGACGCGGAGACGGGCGTGTTCATGCTGCTCTTTCTCGACCTCGCCTACTACGACGCGATCCGACAGGGGAAGATGCGGACGAAGGAAGATCTCTACGAGGCGATCATTCACGGGGCGGTCAAGCGCATCCGTCCGAAGATGATGACAGTCAGCGCCGCGATGATGGGTTTGATGCCGATCATGTGGTCGCTCGGGACGGGCGCGGACATGATGAAGCGCGTGGTCGCACCAATGATTGGTGGCTTGGTGACCAGCTTCATCATGGAGTTACTCGTCTATCCCCCGATCTACGAGTTCTGGAAGTGGAACTTCGAGATGAAGCGCGGCACGGTCGACGTGAGTACGCTGCCGATTCCCGAGTTGCGTGGCCACTAGGAGGAGGTATCCCATGACGAAAGTATTGCGCGTGCTGTTCCCCGTCGGCGATTGTGCCGCGGGCGCCTTGGTCGGAATCGTGACGACGCTCGCTGTTCGCGCGGTCGTGTCACACGGCTCGGATATGGTTGGAGCGATGATGGTCGGCATGGTGGTCGGCACACTCGTTCACGTGGTTGTCGGAATGGCGCTGTCGCCCCTGCTGGGGATGTTCGAAAGCATGGTGCCGGGAATGTTCATCGGCATGTACGGCGGGATGTTGTTCGGTATGCGTGACTGCATGCAGGACATCGCGCTCGGCACGGCGCTGTGGGTCGGCGCCGTCTTCGGGGTGGCCGTCGTGCTCGGGGTGTCCTTTTGGAGCGCCCAACTGCAACGACAGACAAGTGCAGAGGCACAGCCCGCTCACGTCGGGCCGTTAACGAATGGAGGCGAATGATGGACGTACGCGAGCGATACGATCGAACCAGTTGGACATACAACCTGATAACCTTCGGAGAAGACTTGAGACAGGCCGATGGCAAGCGCCAGCTGTACGGCCACGCTCGGGGGCGGACCATCTTCGTCGCCGTGGGCACCGGCAGCGACGTCAGGTATTTGCCGCCGGATCTCGACGTCGTAGGCCTCGACATCAGCCCGCGGATGCTGGAGCGCGCGCGACCGCGCGCTGAACGCTACCAGGGCCGCATCGAGCTGCGGCTCATGGACGTGCAGCAACTCGAGTATCCCGACGACACCTTCGACACGGCGGTGACCGCGTGTACCTTCTGCTCGGTTCCGGATCCGGTGCGCGGGTTGCGTGAGCTGTACCGTGTGCTCAAGCCGGGTGGTCAGCTCCTCATGTTCGAGCACGTGCGAAGCAACGTACCGATGGTCGGGCTCATGCTCGATGCGCTGACCTACGTCTCTCGCCTGCTGGGACCGGACCTCAACCGGGACACGGCGGCCAATGTGCGCCGCGCCGGCTTTCAGATCCTGCGGGAGCAGAACGTCTATTTCGACATCGTGAGAACGATTGAGGCAGTCAAGCCCCAGCCAGCAGGCGTAACGATGGACATCGAAGCGTTGGGCTGACGAAAGGAGGCATAGATGAAACCACACGACCAACTGAAGAGGGCAGCCGGAAAGCGGATCAAGCATCTCTGGTGCGTTGGTGCGCTCGCCGGCGTGCTGGCGCTGTCAATGAGTCCGCAGGCCAGCGCGTTGCCGCAGGGCAGCGCAGCCGTGGCAAAACAGACTCCGGCGGACCAGCGCCTCGTCATCTTCACCGACGCGCATCGGCAGGCGACGGAGTTCATCTCCTACGACCGCTCGATCACGCTCACCGCGGTGCAGAAGAAGCTCATGGATGAGGCGCTGTCCTCAATCCCGGCGCCCTGTTGCGCGCAGTATTCCATTGCCAGCTGCTGCTGCCCCTGCAACCTGGCCAAGAGCGTCTGGGGATTGTCCAAATCCCTCATCGCCCGCCAGCGCGCGACCGCTGCGCAAGTGAGCGCCGCAGCGACAGAGTGGCTGCACTTCACGAATCCTGCTGGCTATACCGGTGATGCCTGCTTCACTGGTGGATGCAACCGGTCGTTCGGCCACAACGGTTGCGGCGGCATGGATGACAGACACGTGCGGTGACATAATGCGTGCGCGCTGGTCACGGGGGACCGCATCCAACGAGAAGGCAACCAACAACGCGGGAAGTACACCAATGATCGCAACGCAACATGGATGCGCGAAAGGCAAAACATGGAGGAGGAGATGATGAAGCAAATGAATGGCAACATGATGAAGCACAAGAAGACGACCAAGAAACAGGCGATGTAGGCGGAGAGCGAAAGGAGATGACCTTATGGCCAAAGATCCAGTGTGTGGAATGCAAGTGGAGGAAACGAATGCGTCGGTGACAGCGGACTACAAAGGGAAAGCCTTTTATTTTTGTGCGCTCTCATGCAAAGACAAGTTCGTCAAGGAGCCCGAAAAATATTCGGGGGAGGAATCATCATCAGGTTGCTGTAAATAGGCGTCCGTACTATGAAGGAACACGCCGGTGAAATGAGTGATGAAGAAGTAGCTGCCGATAGGCGGGATAACGAAGGCGGCCACACTGAGTTGGCGCAGCGTCGGAAGAGGAAATCTCAGGCTTGATCGCTAAGCACGTTGCCGTCGTAATCCCGGTGCTGCAATCAAACGGAGACGCTGTCGCAGCGGTGCCCCCAAACCTAAAGACAAATTAAAGGAGAAAACCAAGCAAGCACATGCATGGAGGACACATCGCAGAGAAGTTAGAAGGGTCAGAAACGGCAGAGAAGAGTGCGGTCGTCGAACTCGGGGCAGACATTCTCGGCACGGCGGTTTCGCCGAGTTGGGATCAGATCGGCAGGCGAACGCGCGCGCGCGAGACAGCCGTAGTGCTGCCCAGCTCGCGCGCTCCGGCTCCGCTGCCGCTGCAGCAACCGAGCTGAGATCAAAGCCGATGAGAACAATGCCCTTCAGCATCGAGCCGTTTAGCCACACGGCGATGAAAGGAGCGCGATGATGGAAACACCTCCGAGCGGTTACCCACTCATAGACGTCGTTTTGTGGCATTGGTTCGCTCTCACTGCTCTCGCGGTCGCCTACGTCGCTTACGATCAATTCAAAGGCGGACCGGAGGAGAAATCGCTGGCGATGAAGACGATGAGATGGGGCTGGGTGCTGCTCACGCTTTATACTGGCCCCTTCGGCTTCATTCTTTACTGGTTCCTGCACCGCGCCCCCGCACTGGAGACGCCCGAGCAGTCCCAACCTTCGCTCTGGGAACAATCCGTCGAATCCACCATTCACTGCGTAGCGGGCGATGCGACCGGCATTCTTATTGCCGTCGTGGGTATGAGCTGGCTGCGGCTGCCGATGGGAGTGGAGTTGATCGCCGAGTATGTCGCCGGATTCGCCGTGGGTCTCCTCCTCTTTCAAGCACTCTGCATGAAATCCACCTTCGACGGTAGCTATCGGCGGGCGGTGCGGGGCACTTTCCTGCCCGAGACGCTTTCGATGAATGCGGTCATGGCCGGAATGATCCCGGTTATGATCATCCTCATGTCGCGCGACATGAGCGCGATGGAACCGACTTCGGTACGCTTTTGGGGAACAATGTCGCTCGCCGTCGTGGTCAGCACCGTGACGACATTCCCGGTGAATTGGTGGCTCGTAGAGCGAGGCTTGAAGCACGGGATGGGCGGCGAAGAACGAGCCCACCTCCGCCATGCTGTCTCCGCCGCGAGCAAGCTGACGGCGGTGGTCTTAACACTCGCGATGCTGGCAGTCGGAATCATCTTTGCCGCCCGCTACGGCGACTTCTCGATGCGCGCCAGGGCCGCCTACGTAACCGGTACGACGCTCTGAACTCCGCAAAATAAGGAGCAACTCATGAACATTCCTCACTCCGACGCCCTCGTCTTCTTCGGGGCCACCGGCGACCTCGTTTACAAGAAGATTTTCCCCGCTCTCTATGCGATGGAGCAGCGGGGGCACCTCCAGGCGCCCGTCATCGGAGTCGCGAGGTCGGACTGGACGATCGAGCAGTTCCGGGCGCGCGCCCGCGCCAGCGTCGAGAAGCACGGCGGCTTCGACGAGGCGGTCTTCGCGAAGCTCCAGGGGCGGCTCCATTACATCAACGGCGACTACGGCGCTCCGGCCACCCACGCCGCGCTCCGCAAGGAGCTCGGCGGTGCTGCACACCCGCTGCACTATCTCGCAATCCCTCCTAGTGTGTTCGCGAGGGTGGTCGAGGGGCTCGGCCAGTCGGGCTGCGCCCGCGGTGCGCGCGTTATCGTCGAGAAGCCCTTCGGCCGTGACCTCCCGTCCGCGCAGGCGCTCAGCGCGACGCTCCACACGGTCTTCGACGAGTCGTGCGTGTTCCGCATCGACCATTACCTTGGGAAGGAACCGGTGCAGAACCTTCTGGTCTTCCGCTTCGCGAACACCTTCCTCGAGCCGTTCTGGAACCGCAACTATGTTGAGAGCGTGCAGATCACGATGGCCGAGAGCTTCGGCGTCGAGGGCCGTGGCAGTTTCTACGAGGAGTCCGGCGCAATTCGTGACGTGATCCAGAACCACATGCTCCAAGTAGTGGGCTTCCTCGCGATGGAGTCGCCGACGACGACGAACCACGAGTCGATCCGCGACGAGCAGGTGAAGCTGTTCAGGATGATCCGCCCGCTCAGCCCCGAGGACCTGGTGCGCGGGCAGTTCCGCGGCTACCGCCAGGAGGACGGCGTCGCTCGCGACTCGATGGTCGAAACATTCGCCGCCGCCCGGCTCCGCATCGACTCTCCGCGCTGGGACGGCGTGCCCTTCTTCATCCGGGCGGGCAAGTGCCTCCC
>DASVHW010000056.1 GCA_036382395.1 Candidatus Binatia bacterium
CACCGTGGTGCAGAAGCTGTTCGACGAGGTTGCGTCGCGGTTTCGGGAACGTCCAGGCGGCTACACGCGTGTCATCAAGCTGGGCCATCGTCACGGCGATGCTGCAGCGATGTCGGTCATCGAGTTGACCGATCGGGGCGATACAGCCAAAGCCGAGGCGGAGCGCAAGCGCGAGCGGCGCGTCCGTCGTGCCGACAAGAAAGGTGCACCAGCGGCACCGCCACCCGGAGCGTGAGTCTCACTTTGCCGCTTCATTTTGGAGCGGCTCACCAGCGCGTCTGTGTGGGGATCAATCAATACTGTTCGTCGCGCTGGCTGCTAGGCTTTCCGAACGCCCGTCCTTAAGATGAGCACAATCGTCGTGGAATATCGGGATGCCGTGGCGGTCGCGAAGCTCAATCGCGGCGTTACCAATGCGCTGGATCCGGAACTCGTCAATGAGTTGGGCGAGGTGCTGCGTACGATAGAACAGGACTCCGGGGTGAACGGCCTCGTCCTCGCGAGCGCAAGCGACAAGTTTTTCTCGATCGGATTTGATCTGCCCAAGCTGTTCGAGTTTCCCAGGCCGGAGTTCGAGAAGTTTTTCGGCCTGTTCAATCGCGTGTGTCTCAGTCTGTACACACTGTCCAAGCCGACGGTGGCGGCCATCACCGGGCACGCCACAGCGGGTGGATGCATCCTGGCCCTGTGTTGTGACTACCGCTTCATCGCGGCAGGCAGGAAACTGATGGGGCTGAACGAGATCAAGCTCGGAGTGCCGATCCCGTGCCTGCCGGACTCCATACTGCGGTATGTCGTCGGAGTTCGAAATGCCCGGGACATTATCGACTCCGGCGAGTTCTACGAATCCGCGGCGTGCTTGAAGATGGGCCTGGTCGATGAGGTTCTGCCAATAGAGGAGGTTCTAACGCGGGCGGTCGAGAAGGCCAGGTCGGTGGGCTCGTCACCTCGAGAGGCGTTTGCGCTGACCAAGCGCAGCCACGTCGAGGAGGTGGAAAGGCGGGTTTTAACGGACTCGGAGGAGCAGGACCGCGTCTTTCTAGACTGTTGGTACTCTGCCGAGGCACGCCGGCGATTGAGAGAGACGATCAAGAAGTTCTAGCGTGAATCTCTGGCGCCGCTCCTTCCCAAGCCGCGTTCTGGCTGGTCGCGAGAAAAGACGCGGCGGTGGATTACCGGGAAGGCGAATCGTAGGGCAACGAATGCGGCGCGTGTGCATCTTTTGCGGCTCTAACAACGGCGCCCGCACCGTCTACGTCGACGCGGCACGCGCAATGGGGGCGGCGCTGGCGCGACGGCGCATCGGCCTGGTGTATGGCGGCGGCCGGGTCGGATTGATGGGAGTCGTCGCCGACGCTGTCATGGCCGGGGGCGGTGAAGTGATCGGCGTGATTCCCGAGGCGCTGGTTGCCAAGGAAGTGGCTCATGAAGGACTGCCCGACCTGCGCGTCGTGGGATCGATGCACGAACGCAAAGCGTTGATGGCGGAGCTTGCCGACGCCTTCGTGGCGCTACCCGGGGGATACGGGACCCTGGAAGAGTTTTGTGAGGTTGTGACCTGGGCCCAGCTGGGGTTCCACCGAAAGCCGTGTGGCTTGCTCAACTTCGGAGGCTTCTACGATCGGCTGCTGGCGCTCTTTGACCATGCCGTCGCCGAACACTTCGTCCGCCCCGCACACCGCTCTTTGGTGCTGGAAGAACACGATCCGGAGCACCTGCTCGATCTGCTGGCAAGCTACCGGCCACCTGCGCTCGAGAAGTGGCTCGATCGCGACGAGACGTAGCCACGGATACAAGGCCACTCCCGGCTACTCCGGTGCACGCGGAGCTGGAGCACACATGGTCTTCTCGGTTGCGCGCGCCATGTAGCATTGACTTCAATATGCGGGCGGGCTACAGACAATCCAACTGAGCCGCTCCCTCTTGCCGCGGCAAATAACCTTTAAGCTGGTCCCGCGAGGCCAGGAAGGGTGATGATGAAGATCGAAACCCCCATACGGAGCCTGTAAGACCTCCTCGGTCAACGAGGGGGTTTTTTTGTACCTACGATGGCGCCCAACGAACGCGTCGTCATGGATGCGCAGGCGATCGAACGGGCCTTGACCCGCGTCGCCCACGAGGTGCTGGAGCACAACAAAGGCACCGAGAGACTCGTGCTGGTCGGGATCCGCTCGCGCGGCGTGCACATCGCCGAGCGCTTGCGGGATCGTATCCATACGATCGAGGGCGTGGAGGTGCCGGCCGGCATCATCGACATTACCCTCTACCGCGACGACCTCAGCCGCAGCAAGCAGCGTCCAGAGGTCAGAGGTACCCAGATCCCGTTTGCCATCGATGACACGCGCGTCATCCTGGTGGACGACGTCCTCTATACTGGCCGTACCATCCGCGCGGCGTTGGATGCGCTGATGGATTTCGGCCGGCCACTCAGCGTGCAGCTCGTGGTGCTGATCGACCGCGGCCACCGCGAGCTGCCCATCCGTGCCGACTACGTCGGAAAGAATTTGCCGACCGCCGTCAACGAGTCGGTCCATGTGCGACTCAAGGAAAGCGACGGGCGGGACGAAGTCGTCATCGCCCGCGGCGAGGAGTGCTAATATGCCTTTCACACGTCGGCATTTGCTCGGCCTCGAAGACGTCAGCAGCGAGGAGCTGACCTACCTGTTGGATACGGCGCTCTCTTTTAAGGAGATCTCGGAACGCGAGATCAAGAAGGTGCCCACGTTACGGGGGAAAACGGTGATCGGACTGTTCTACGAGCCCAGCACCCGTACGCGTACCTCGTTCGAGATTGCCGCCAAACGCATGAGCGCCGACTTCGTCAGTCTCTCAGCGGCCACCAGCAGCGTTACCAAGGGTGAAACGCTGCTCGATACGGCGCGCAACCTCGCGGCCATGCGGCCCGATGCCATTATCCTGCGGCATGCCTCCTCCGGTGCGTCCCACTTCCTGGCGGCGCACCTCGATTGCCCGATCATCAACGCCGGCGACGGGGCGCACGAGCATCCGACGCAGGCCTTGCTCGATCTGCTGACGATTCGGGAACGTAAAGGACGCTTGGCCGGACTCACGGTTGCCATCATCGGTGACATCCTGCACAGCCGCGTGGCCCGCTCGAACATCTTTGCCTTGCGGACACTCGGCGCGAGCCTACGCCTGGTCGGCCCACCGACGCTGCTGGCGCCCGAACTGCGGACCTGGGGCGAGGTGACCACGGATCTCTCCGAGGGCGTGCATGATGCGGACGTCATCATGATGCTGCGCCTGCAGCTGGAACGGCAGGGGAAGAACTTCTTCCCGACGGTGGATGAGTACTCACGCTACTTCTGCCTTACGGAACGTGCCGTTTCGTGCGCCAAGCCCGACGTGATCATCATGCATCCCGGGCCAATCAATCGCGGCATCGAGATCGCGAGCGACGTGGCCGATGGTCCGTACTCCGTCATCATGGATCAAGTGACCAACGGCATCGCCGTGCGCATGGCGGTGCTCTATCTTCTCATCGATCGAGCCAAGGCCGAACCCGAGGTTGAGGCGGAGACGCAGTCACAGTCCGCTGCGGGCGGCATGGACGCCCCCGCACCGCGGTTGCGGCGGAACGTCGGATGAGCAACGATCTCCTCATCCGCGGCGGGACGGTCGTCGATCCTGCCACCGGTATCCACGGTCGGAGAGACGTGTTGGTGCGTGACGGCAAGATCGCTGTCGTTGCCGAGTCGATCGGCGGAGACCAGGTGGCTGGCGCCACAGTCATCGAGGCCGAGAATTGTCTGGTTCTGCCGGGCCTGGTCGATATGCACGTCCATCTGCGCGAGCCGGGATATGAGTATAGAGAGACCATCGAAACCGGTGCGCGGGCAGCGGTGGCGGGCGGTTTTACCGCCGTGGCCTGCATGGCCAACACGAACCCGGTCAATGATAACGGCGCGGTGACTGAGTATATTCGCGAACGTGCCCAGGCCGTGGGGCTGGCGCGCGTCTATCCCATCGGCGCCGTGTCGAAAGGACTGAAGGGCGAGCAGTTGGCGGAGATCGGCGAAATGCAGCGCGCCGGCATCGTCGCCGTGTCGGATGACGGCATGCCGATCATGAACGGCGGCCTCATGCGCCATGCGCTCGAATATGCCGCGATGTTCAGGTTGCCCGTCATCGTCCACGAAGAGGACTGCTCGATTGCCGCGGAGGGCGTCATGAACGAAGGCGCCATGTCGCTGCGCTTGGGGCTGAAGGGTATGCCCGCGGCCGCCGAGGAAGCGATGATTGCCCGCGACCTCGCCTTGCTCGAACAC
>DASVHW010000057.1 GCA_036382395.1 Candidatus Binatia bacterium
TGCAGCTGCCCGGACTGGGCGTCGATGTGCAAGCACGTCGCGGCGGTGCTCTACGGCATCGGCGCCCGGCTCGACGAGCAGCCCGAGCTGCTCTTCAAGCTGCGCGAAGTGGACGAGAAGGAACTGATCGCCAGCGCCGGCACGGGCCTGCCGCTGGCCAAGAAAGGACCTGCCGCGGAGAAGGTCCTTGACGGCGGCGACCTGGCCGAGATCTTCGGGTTGGAGATGGATCGAGACGCGCCGCCTGAGACCGAGGCGCCCGACAAGAAGGCAAAGTCCAGGCTCAGGAAGACGCAGGCGGGAAAGAAGAGCGAGGCCGCGCCTGCGAGAAGCAGCAAGGCTGGCTCACGTAGTCACGCAAGTGAGCCCCTGAGCCGATCGACCGCCTCCGGGAAGCGCAGAAAATCCGCGAAGAAGTGATGTCGTTGCCTCGCGGCCGCCAGCAAGACGGACCGGCTTCACAGATGCCGCTGGCCGCGAATTGGAAGGGGAAAAAACTCGGAGCCGCTCAGGACGAACTGGCCGGGCCGGCGTGCCCGATCATCCTCGCGCTTGATCGCGGGGTTGTGGGCAGCGGTTGGGCAGTTGCACCCGACAAGAATCACCAAGCTGACAGTGCGTTGCGCACCAGCGCTTGAGGGCCGCACGTTGCGCCTCGAGGCCGAGCAACTGGTCGCCGCTGCTCACCCGCACCTACACGCTGGTCGTGACCGACAAAGAAAATTGCGATTGACGCCGTCGTCCGTGCGGAGGATCATGAGGGAAACGCGAGCGCAAAGCAGGAGGTGTGTATGAAAAGGATCTTTGGCGTTGTGATTCTGGGCCTGTCGATTCTGACAGTGCCTTTCATGGTGGCGTCGGCGCGTGCCGCCTGCCCGTCCGATGTCGGTGCCGCACTCGACGCGGCCTGTCCGTGCAGCGGGCCGACCCAAGGTGGGACGTGGAAGAACCACGGACAGCATCAGAGCTGCGTGGTCCGCTTCCGCAACGCTCTGCGGCGCCAAGGCTGCCTGACTCCCGACACACAGAAGACGATCGCAAGTTGCTCGGCCCGCTCCACGTGCGGCAAAGCGAACGCGGTACTCTGCTGTAAGGTTGCCGGCACCGGCACCTGCACTATCCCGACCGGTAGCACCATCGGTACGTGCAGCAACAACTCCGCGGTAACATGCAGCACGGACGCGGACTGCACCGTGCTCAGCGGACCCCGGGTCGCGCATGACGCAGCGGGGTGCACCGCGAATGGCGGCTACAGTTCCGGCACCGGCAGCGTGTGCAGTGGCTGCGCCACGCCAGTCGCCTGCTGTGTGCCGTCGAGCCCGGCAGGTCAGCCGGGTACGTGCGAGATACTGACGGCCTCGAATTGCACGGCGGCAGGTGGGACGACGCCAACGGCCGGGGCCACTTGCGCCGACGTCACCTGCCCGTAGCGCATCGCCGCGATCTATTCCGCGCAGGGCACCGGCTGCCCCGGTGCCCCGCGCCCGGCGCTCAGTTGTGCGTCGCGTCCATCATGCAGTAATCGCCAACTCCATTCGGTCCGCTCAGGTTGTGGTCCAGATTTCTCTGGATCAGATAGTTGCGCGTTCCCAGGGGCAGGTTGGCCCAGGCGCCGTTGGCCAGGTATTGGGAATGCCCGAACGTCCAGGCGCACTTGTCGGCGTTCTCCGCGCCACTACTGTCGTACCACGCATTCAGGTCGGGGTCGGTGGTGGTCTCTTCCAACTCGTGCGCAACGACCGAGATCATGGCATCGACGCCGGCGTTACCGTTGGGTCCGACGCTCTGGATGGCACACGCGTTGAGACAGCGATTGGCGTTGCCCACG
This sequence comes from Candidatus Binatia bacterium, assembly GCA_036382395.1. Lineage (NCBI taxonomy): Bacteria > Candidatus Binatota > Binatia (SeqCode) > Binatia bacterium. Next base: position 1,829 of record DASVHW010000057.1, read on the forward strand.
AACGAGTAGCGGATGCGCCCGAGCGACGATGTCGCTGCCGTGTGCCAGCCGCAATATCTGGTGCAGAAACCAGATTGCTCGCTGACGTCAGAGGAGGTGAGCACAAAATACACGCCATTCGGGTCGGCATGCCCTCCCCACTGTTTGGTGATCGCGCTGATCACAATCCGCTGGACATCAGAATCCCGCAGCCGGCTTCCTCTGGAGTAGCCGTCGGTGTACTGGTTGAAAGATGCGGTGAACGACACGCCACCGCTGACGACGGCGTTGTAGCTCTGGTTCGTGTAGCTCGTGTTGAGGTTGAAGTACGGCGAGTTACCGATGGAGGCGGCAAAGTCGCGGACGATTTGCTGCCCGCTGAGAGTGTCCGAGCCGTTGGACTGCGCCCAGTTCCCGTACCAGATGAGGTAGATCACCGGTGTCGTGACGACCGGCCCGCCATGATAGCTGATCGGGTTGCTACTGGAGGCGGTTGAACCGGCAGGGACGCTCAGGCCCATCCCGTACGGATTGACCCGGTGGATGACCTGCGGCGGTCCCGGCTCATGGTCCTGGCTGTATGCGGTCCCCGACAGGCCGAGCGCAGCGAGCACGATTACGGCCAGAGACAAGATAAGATTTCTCCTCATTGGCTTTTTCCTTTCCACGACTCGGTCGTGACAAAGCGTCGCCTTTCCAAAACCGAGTTCGCCCAAAGCTGATCTAGTTGCGACATGCTATCCCACAGTGGGCGCCAGTATTTCAAGCCCAAAGGTAGAAGCCGGTGCACTCGAGAGCGAGCCTCCACGCCTTAACTTGGTATCCGTGCAGTTGACCTTCCAGGCTTGGGTTCGCGCAGGATTCCCTGGTGTGTGGGTGATTGACTTTATCGCCCACGAGCCCAGTGGCGATACGCCGCGATCCACTCGGACCCGGCGGGTGGTGGAGAAGGGAGGGGCCGAAACCCAAACGTTCGTGTCAAGCAGAACGACGGGCTTCACGACGCTTGGCTTTCACTTCCGCACGCGCCGCGGTGATCTCTGCCTCGATATCCGCCGAAGCGTGGCGTCGTGTCCGCCGATGGACGCGATTGAGTAGAGCCTTGAAATCCTTCCGCCACTCCGCTTCGGGATAGATCGAGAGGAGACAGACCTTTCGCTCGCTCATCCGCACTCGCTCAAGCGGCTTCAGTACCCCGTTCTCGTAAACGGCCCGGATCACGCGCTGCATGTTCTCGTGAGTAGCACCTTTCGAAGTTTCGACCAAGCAGTTCCTGTGCACCCGCTACTGATTGTACCGCGGCCCCAGGTCCTGCCAGCTCTTCGGGTAGTGCCCGCCCTTAGCATCGTACTGCGTGAGCGCGTCGACGTCCTGCTCCTTCTTCAGCAACGCGCCGACGAAGGGGATGTGTGCCTCGATTTTGTCCATGCTGATGCCGGAGCGCAGCAGCGCGCTGATCCAGTCGATGAGCTCGGAGGTGGAGGGTTTCTTGCGCAGATCATTTTGCTCGCGCAGCCAGTAGAACTTGATCAGCACCTGATCGAGGAGATTGGCGTCGAGGTGCGGGTGGTGCACCGCAAGGATCTGGCGCATCAGCCTCGGGTCGGGGAACTCGATGTAATGAAAGATGCAACGCCGCAAAAAGGCGTCGGGTAGCTCCTTTTCGTTGTTCGACGTGATCATCACCACCGGACGATGGCGCGCGCTGATCTCCTCGCTGGTTTCGAGGATCGAGAAGCGCATCTCGTCGAGCTCGCGCAGCAGGTCGTTGGGGAACTCAAGGTCCGCCTTGTCGATCTCATCGATGAGGAGCACGTGGCGTTCTTGTGCCGCGAATGCCTGACCGAGCGGCCCGAGCTTGATGTAGCGGCCGATGTCCGAGACGTTGCCGGTGCCGAAGCGGCTGTCGTTCAGGCGCTGTACGGTGTCGTAGAGGTAGAGGCCGTCGGCCGCCTTGGTGGTCGATTTGATGTGCCATGACAGCATGGGCATGCCGAGCCCTTCGGCGACGTGCATGGCTAACACGGTCTTGCCGGTCCCGGGTTCACCTTTGAGCAGCAGCGGCCGCTCCAGCGCGATGGCGCAGTTGACCGCATCGACGAGCGGACCGGAGGCGATGTACCCAGGAGTACCCTGGAAACGAAGGAATCCGTTGTTCTTCATAAGGGGTCAAACTACCCGGTGACGCGAGTTCAATCAAACGCTCGCACGCTGCGGCGTTCCGGTCGCGGATAATGTCAGCGCCGGAAGAGGTAGAAGAGCAGGCTCAGCACCACGCTGATGAGCAGGCAGGTCACGATGGGGAAGTAGAACGTGACGTGCTCGCCTTTGTAGAAGATGTCGCCGGGGAGCTTACCGAGCCACGGAATCCTGCCTGCCAACATCAGCAGCCCACCGACGATCACCAGCACGGCGCCGAACAGGATCAGGAGCTTTCCGACATCACCCATCAAGTATCAAATAGCTTACCCTAAAGTCGTGGTGCTCAGCCATCGCGGCCAACGTCCGTCGTCGCATGCCCACCCGAGCGCCCCCGTGGCCGCGGTCGGCTGGAGCGCCGTGTGAGACGCCGCGTCTCCTCGGAGACCTGAAGGAGTGAGCGGAGCGCATCGTTGACGGCGGCAGAATCCCGAAACGCGGCTGCAACATCAGGCTCGAGCACGGCGACGTTGGCGCCCTCGCGAATGAGGCGTCGATAGTATTTGCCGCGGACTGCCTTCGAATAGTCAAAGGCGTACTCCGGCCGCAGGTCGTTCGGTTGGGGGGGCACTCTTACGTTTCATGGCGTTTCCTTTCCCGTGCGGTGGCTCGCCGTGCGCTGATGATGCGCACGGTCGCTCCGCGCTCGGTGTGAGCAACTACGGCGTGGATTTTGTTCTGCTACAGCAGTCTGCCCTGCATACCTTCGGCTTGGGCAGGTTCCGGCTTACCGAGGTGCGAGCGGGCCAATTGCGTCGCCACGCGGCCTCTCGGAGTGCGGTTGAGATAGCCCTCTTTGATCAAGTACGGCTCGTGCACGTCCTCGATCGTGTCGCCCTCCTCCCCCACTGCCGCGGCTAGAGTCTCCAGGCCCACGGGTCCCCCACTGAACTTGTCGATGATAGTCAAGAGAATCGCCCGATCCATCTTATCGAAGCCTAGGTGATCCACTTCGAGCATCCGGAGTGCTTGGTCCGCCACTGTCTTGGAGATGGTGCCCTCAGCGCGGACTTGAGCGAAATCTCGCACGCGCCGGAGCAGCCGATTGGCGATGCGCGGCGTGCCCCGCGCGCGACGTGCAATCTCCGTGGCGCCGGGATCGTCGATCGGGACGTTGAGGATACGTGCCGAGCGCCGCAGAATCGTTGCCAACTCGTCGGGGTTATAGAAATCCAGCCGAAAGCTGGCGCCGAAGCGGTCGCGCAACGGCGACGTGAGTAACCCGGCGCGGGTGGTGGCGCCGATCAGTGTGAAGCGCTTCAAATCGAGCTTGATCGACCGTGCCGACGGTCCTTGGCCGATGATGACGTCGATCTGGTAATCCTCCATCGCGGGGTAGAGTATCTCCTCTATGACGCGGCTCAGGCGGTGAATCTCGTCGATGAACAGGACATCGCCGGCCTCCAAGTTGGTGAGAATAGCCGCCAGATCCCCCGGGCGTTCGATCACCGGTCCGGCAGTCGAACGGATATTTACGCCCATCTCGCGCGCGATGATGTGCGCCAGCGAGGTCTTGCCCAATCCCGGCGGACCATAGAGGAGCAGATGATCCAAGCTGTCCCCCCGTGCCTTCGCCGCATCGATGGCAACTTGGAGGTTAGCCTTCACGCTTTCTTGGCCGATGTACTCGGCAAGCGAGGGCGGACGCAGCGTGGTGTCGAGGGTGAGGTCCTCGTCCACGGCCTGGCCGGCGACGATCCGTTCATCGTCCGGCGTCATGCCCCCACTCGTTTCAAAGCGCTGCGGATCACTGACTCGATGTCGGTTGCGCCCGACGCGCAGGCGCTCTTCACGGCGTGCTCGGCTTCATTGCGGCGGTAGCCGAGGTTGACTAGCGCCGAGATGGCTTCCGCTTCCAAACCCGCGGCGTGGCGCCCGTTGTCTCCTTCGCGTACTCCCTTCTTCACTTTGTCGCGCAGCTCCAGCACCAGTCGTTCGGCGGTCTTCTTGCCGACCCCGGGGATCGCAACCAGCCGCGCCAGGTCACCGGCCTCGAGCGCATCCTGCAGCTCGTGGGTGGGCATGCCGGAGAGAATGTTCAACGCCAGGCGCGGACCGATGCCGGAGATGCCGAGCAATAGCTGGAAGAGATCTTTTTCCGCGCGCTCAACAAAGCCGTAGAGCTGCAGTGCGTCCTCACGGACGTGCGTGTGGATCAGCAATTCGACGCGGCCACCCGGCTCGGGCAGGCGGTAGAACGAGTTGAGGGAAACGGAGACCTGATATCCGACACCCTGCACGTCCACGACGAGATGTTCCGGGGACTTGTACGCCAAGGCGCCTGCGAGCTGGGCGATCATGAAAACCTACTGTAGACCGCGTGTGCCAAAAAGCGAAGGGCGAACTTCCTTTCCTGGCCGTTGCGAGGAGTCCGAAGAGGGCGCGGCAGGCTGCGCCGCCACGCAGATACGTGAAGGAGATGGGATACAACGCGGCATGGGCGCACTTACCGATAGCCCCGGAGGGAGGCGGAACGCGGTTGCCGGCGCTTCGTCCGGCCCGCAGGCTGCGCACCGACTTGGACGGCGAAGCTGTGCGTATGCAGGTGGCAGATGGCGGCACCGAGGGCGTCTGCCTCGTCTGTGGCTGGGTGCGATTCCAGTGTCAGCAACCGTTCCACCATAGCTTGCATCTGGCCTTTGGCGGCGCGGCCGTTCCCCGCTACCGCCACCTTGATTTCTGCCGGGCTGTACTCCTGCACCGCCACGCCCGCCTGCGCGGCGGCGACGAGGATGGCTCCACGCGCTTCACCCAGACGAAACGCACTTTGCACGTTTTCACCGACGAAGGTTTTTTCCAAGCTAACCCAGGCGGGCGTGAATTCAGACAGGATGCGTTTTGTTTCTTCGTAGACGCGCGCCAACCGTTGCGGCAGTGGGCCGTGGGCACGGATGACACCGCCGGCAACGTAGACCAGGCGCCGGTCGATCTCATCAATGACTCCCCACCCGGTGGCCACCGTTCCGGGATCCACGCCCAACACCCGCACCCCACACCTCCAAGCTGAAACAAAAGACCAGAGAAAACAGCGACTACCAGCTGCTCACGCCGCGCTGAGCCGCTCCAACTCTTCCTGCGGTATGTCGACGTTCGAGGCCACGCTTTGGACGTCGTCGTGCTCCTCGAGCTCTTCGAGAAGCCTCAAGGTTTGCTCGGCATCCTTGCCGGTCAGACTGACGGTGTTCTCGGGGACCATCGCGACCTCGGCGCTTGCCCGCTCGATCTTCGCCGCGTCGAGTGCCGCCTTTACCGCTTCGAACTTCTCCGGCGCCGTCAGGATCTCGTAGCTGTCGACGGCGTCGCTCACGTCGTCGGCTCCCGCTTCGAGCGTGACCTCCATGAGGCGATCTTCGTCGGCCTTGGTCTTCTCGACCGTAATGACGCCGCGCTTGTGAAACATCCACGCGACGCAGCCGGCAGCGCCCATGTTCCCGCTGTGCTTGTCGAAGATCCGGCGCAGATCGGACACGGTGCGATTGCGGTTCTCGGTGAGCGTGCTGGCCATGATGGCCGCGCCGCCCGGCCCGTAGCCCTCGTAATTTACCTCTTCATAGTGGACGCCGTCGAGCTCGCCCGTGCCCTTCTTGATGGCCCGGTCGATGTTGTCGTTGGGCATGCTGTTCTCGCGGGCGGTGGTTACCGCCGTACGCAGGCGCGGATTGGCGTTGATGTCGTTGCCACCGAGGCGTGCGGCAACGCTGATCTCCTTGATCAGCTTGGTGAACAGTTTCCCGCGCCGCGCATCCTTGATGGCCTTCTTGTGCTTGATCGAGCTCCACTTGGAATGCCCCGACATGTAACCTCCTAGACTGAGTTGGGGTCTAGGAAACCAGCTAGCATAGGGATTTTGGCGAGTAAACCAGCCGTCAGCGAAACAGATCCGGTTGCTTGAATGCGGTCCAGCCCCGGTCGCAGTTGAGGACCGCGCCGGTGAGGCTGCGGGCGGCGTCGGAGGCGAGGAATACCACGACCTCGGCGATCTCCTCCGGCGTCTGCAACCCGGTGGCGTGCCCTTTGGCGAATGCGCCCTTCATCTCCTCGCTTTGCCAGATCACGGCATTCATCGGCGTATCGACGTAGCCCGGACTGATGGCGTTGACGCGGATGTTCAGCGCGCCGCAGCCCACCGCCATCGATTTCGTCAGCAGCGCCACACCGCCCTTGGAAGCGGCGTACCCGTCGAGTCCGCCGAGCGGCAGATGCGCCATCGACGACGCCGTGTTGATGATGGCCCCGCCGCCCGCGTTCGCCATCTCGGGGATGGCGTAGTGGGCGCAGTAGAACACACTCGAGAGATTGGTGGCGATCACCCGATCCCACACGGCTGGATCAATTCGCGGCGTGAAGCCGTCGTCGAACGGCAGTGCGATGCCCGCGTTGTTGTACAGGATGTGCAACGCCCCGTACGCGGCGACCGTGTCGTGGACAAGGCGCTCGCACTCGGCTGGTTTGGTGACGTCCGCGGCAATGAAACGGGCCTCTCCCTGCGCCTCGTGAATGAGCGCCACGGTACCGGCGCCGCTCTCCACATTCACATCCGAGACCACGACTGTCGCGCCCTCACGTGCCAGCGCCAGTGCCCCGGCGCGGCCGAGCCCCGATCCAGCCCCCGTTACGATTGCTACTTTTCCTGCAAGATGCACATTGACCTCCGAATCGTTGGTTGCCTGTCAGTCCGTCAGTGCCGCGAAGACGAGGTCCGACAACTTCTGGTGGCGCTCGATGCTGTAGGAGTCTTCCATCAGACCGCTCGACATGAAGACGTAGGACAGGTCACGTATCGGATCAATCCAGAAGCAGGTAGAACCGGCTCCGAGACCGCCGAAGGTCTCCGGTGACGCGAGCGTACCGAACGGCGTCGGGTGGATACCCTCACCGCGCAGGAAGAACCCGAGGCCGAGATACGCGGGGAAAGGCTCCCAGCCGCGGAACGCGTAGGTGTAGTCCATCAGGCTGTTGGGCAGATCGCCGGTCTGGTTGATCTGCACCAACTCGATCATTGCGGGCGATAAAATGCGTGCGCCGTCCAGCTCTCCTCCACGACGCAGCATCTCGGCGAAACGAAACAAGTCGGACGCCGTGGAGACGTAGCCACCGGCAGGAATCTCCGCTTCTTCCGTGATCGCTGCGCCGAAGAACTCGAGCATTTCGGGATCGAACAATCCCCGCCGGCGGTCGCGGGCCACGATCGGGGCGACCCGCTTGGCGAGGTCCCGACGCAGTCCCAGCGAGGTGTTCTTCATGCCGAGAGGCCGGAACAAGTCCTCCTCGACGATCTGCCGGAACGGACGCCTGCTTCCCTCCAAGCGGCGGACGACTTCTGCCAGCACGGCATGGGCGACAAGGGCGCTGTAACTGACACGCGTACCCGGCAGGGACTCGGGCAGCGAGGCGCAGGTGACCGCCACGACCGCGGCGAGATTGCCGGCCATATCAGGGGTGATCAGCGGCGGCAGCATGGCGGGCATCCCCGCGGTGTGGGTCAGCATCTGCGCGATCGTGATCCGCTCTTTCCCGCGGGCCCCAAACTCAGGGATGATGTCTGCGACCCGGGTGGAGAAGGAGATTTCGCCGCGCTCGATCCGGTTCAGCAGCGTGACGACGACAAACTGCTTGCCGACAGACATGGTGTAGAACGATTGGTCCTTTTCCACCTGGCGGCCGGCGGCCCGGTCTGCCCAGCCGAAGTGTTCGTGGTACGCCACCGTGCCGCTTCGTCCGACGACCAGCTCGCAGCCGTCGTAGCGTTCCGCTGCAATGTCGTTGCGAATCACCTCGGAAAGTCGTTCGAGACGCTCCGGATCAAATCCCAAATCTTCTGATCGTTGCTGGTTCATCATCGACCTCCCTGGGGATGCGTGCGAGCATAGTCAAACGGCGTGGATGCCGGCAAGCCACCGCACTCCCAGGTTACAGCAGATACCCCCGGGGGCCCGAGGCGACCAGGATCGGCTCGGCGAAGTGCAGGGACTGGTCGGCGGCGATATCGACCTGCTGCAGTGTGATCTCGAACCGGCGGAGAGGGCATTGCGCCAGCACGGCGATACGTGCGCTGCCATCGCTGCGGACCACGGCCGGTTCGTACGTCTCCACTGGGTGCACCATCTGCCATCCTTCGCCGGCGGTGATCTGGCTCAGCTCCTCCGCCGAGGCGATCAGGTGGGAATGTGTCCAACGTTGGCTGGCCCACAGCTCCTGCATCGCCAGCCAGTACTCGAACACGCCGGCGGCGGTGGGTGGAAACGAGAAGTGGCGGTAGAGCAACTCGACGTCTTGGGTGGGGTAGCCAGCCAAGGTCGATGCCGCGGAGTCGGGTGGCGCGTGCCAGTCGAGCAGTCGCCGCACCGCCTCGACAGAGGTACCGGACCGGGTGGCAAACGGGCGTACCAGCAGGTCATGTCCGCGCTTGCCGAAGAAGCGGTAACGCACCACGAAGCCCGAGGACAGTTGCACTGCCGGCAGTACGGCAAGCACTTCGGCGGCATTGGTTTCGAAGAGATGTTCCCAAAATCGCGCCTCCGCTGACGGTGGGGCCGGGCCGCAACGGTCGCCCGCACGTTGCCGCGCCGCTTCGATGCGGCGCATGACCGCGCGCACGTCCGCCGCCGGAACGAACTCCACCATCATGCCTCCAGCATCTACGATCTCTCGGTGTTGCACAATCGTGAGAGATCCGCGCCGGTGAAGCGCTTGTAAATCGTCGCCAATGCGGTACAGCAGCGCGGATGACGGCACGCGTCGAGCGCTTGGGTCTGCTGTTCGCCGGGTTGTGCGCGCTGAGCGGCGCCTTCGTGCCGGCATTCGCCAAGCTCACGACCAATGTCGCCGATCCGGTCTTCGTGGCCACCGCGACGACGCTGTTTGGTGCCATCTGTGCCGCACTCGTTCTCCTCGCTCGTGGCGAATTGCGCGTGCTCGTGCAGCGTCGAGTCGGGCCGCACCTGCTGGCCATCGGCGCGGTCGGCACCGCCGTTGCCTACGTCCTCTTTTTCTCGGGCGCACGCCGAGCGACCGCCATCGAGACGGTCATCTGCCTGCAAAGTGAACCCGCTTACTCGTTGCTGGCGGCGTGGCTTTTTCTCGGGCACAGGCCGACGTCGCGGCGAGTGCTGGCAATCGGCATCCTGCTGGCCGGGATCATCCTCGCGGTTGGTGGACGGGGATTCGGCGGGTCGAGTGGCATCTGGCTGCTCCTGGCAACGCCGCTGTTCTGGCAGGGGTCGCATCTTCTGGTCCTGCGCCATCTCGTGGGCATTTCACCCCAAGTGCTGACCGGCGCGCGCTACATCGACGGAGGAATCTTGCTGGCGGTGTATTGGGCGATGAGCGGTGGCGTGGCACGTCTGCCGAGCACGCCGGACCTCGTCCGGCTGCTCCCGCTGCTGGCGATCCAGGGTCTCGTCCTGAGTTACGTGGGGACACTGCTGTGGTACCAGGCCATCACCCGGCTCGACCTCGCTCGCACGACGGCCATTGTGGTACCGTCCATCCCGCTGCTCTCGCTGGGGGCGAGTTTTCTCCTCTTGGGGGAAACGCCAACCTTGTTCCAATGGATCGGATTGCTTCTGACCGCGGTAGGCGTGCTGGGGTTTGTGACGGCACCGGACGCGCGGACTCGGCTCGAGCAGGTTGCCGGCGCGGTCCCGAGCGCAGCTTTGACATAAAGCGGTGATTGCTGCATTTGTGGTTTTGCTACCCCGCGAATCCTGATGTGACGCGCGCGGTGGAGCCAAGGAGGTAATGATGGCTCGCACGAACGAGTGGATGGTTACGAACATGGTCACGGCGACCCCGTTCGAGACGGTGGCCGAGGTGGCCCGCCGGATGAGCAGCAACAACGTCGGCGCCGTCCTGGTCGTGCAAGAAGGCGAGCTGTGGGGCCTTTTCTCCGAACGCGATCTGGTCACCCGTGTCGTGGCGCAAAAGCGGGATCCGAACGCCACCGATGTCGGTCAAGTTGCCACTCGGGAAGTCGTCACCATCGACGCGGACGCGCCGATGCAGACGGTTCTGCGGGTGTTCCGGGAGAACAAGTTTCGCCACCTGCCGGTGGTGCAGGGCGGCAAGCCTGTCGGCATCCTTTCGACACGCGACTTTCTCGGATTCTTAGTGCAACGGTGCGAACGCTGCATCGACGACGTGAATTACCACCGCAAGCTGGAAGAAGGAGTGGATCCCTACGATCACCCCGGCGGCTCGTACGGCCGCTGAACGGGTTTAGGGGCACGCCAGCGGGTCACACGGCTTCGCGTCCCCATAGGGAATCTCGCTCGGCTGATTTGCATCGCATACGCCATCTACGTCTGTACAGAAGTTCGTGATTTTGCCGCCCGGTGTGAGGAACGCCCGGAGCTGCTCGATCGAGGCCGGGATGTAGCCGCGGAGGCCGTGCGGATCGCAGCAGTTCCGTGTCGGGGCCTCGTTCGCCAGCGGCGCGATGAACGGTCCGTGCGCCGGATTGCCGAGGTCGAACGAGCCGGTGTCATAGATGACCAGCGCCGACGACAGCGGTCCGGGCTCATCGGGAATTTCCGCCATATTCGCCCGCAGTGAACCGACCAGATTGGGCAGCCCCAACGTGCGCGCGGCGATCTCGGTTGCCACATTCGAGACCTGCTGATCGAGCCACGCCATCGTCATCAGGATGTTCTTGGCGTTTGTTCCTTCGAGCGGATTGCTCGTGATGTGAGTCGCATAGCCGGCCGGCTCTCCCCGTACCCACAGCTCGTGGATGATCCCGACCGTCAGTGCCCGTTTCATCGGATCGGCCAGGCCGGTGAGCGACAAGGCGTCATCGAACTGGGAAAAATCTGTCGATCGCTGCAGGAGCAGCGAAAAGTTGATGGCAGGGACATCAACGTTGGCGTTGACGACGTCCGGGGAGAGGGCGGTGAACATCAGGCCCATGATGCCTCCCAGGCTGGCGCCGAAATAAAACTCCTCTTCCTGCGGTCCGACGAGCACGCCAACTCCCGAAGGTGTCTGGAAAGCAGGATCGGCGTTGAACGCGGCGGTCTTCATCATGCGGGCCAACGCCAGCGTGTTGAGCTGGCCCTGACGCAGTCGGTCGGGCAGGGCAGGGAAGTTCTTCAGCTTCAATACGATCTGGCCGACGACGAAACTGCTGGCGAAGTTTTCCACGTCGGGGGCGGAAAGACCGCGCCAGTCAGTGGCGCCCATGATCAAGTCGAAACCGCCGAGACTGGCCTGGTTTGCAAAGCCTTCGACCGTGTCGCGGCCGCTGCCAAAGAGACCGTGACCGATGATGAGCGGGCGCTTGGGTTTGCCGTCGGCGAGCACGCTGCACGGAATGGCGATGGTGAAGGGCGGATTGGTGAAGCCGTTATGAAGCGGATTGCCGTTCGCATCGACGATCAAGGTTCCCGGAGTCACCGGCTGCGTAACCGGGTCCGAGGTCAGGAAGAGCGGGACCTGGTACGTCCCTTCGACGATGCGCCAGGCGACGACATCGGGTTTAGAGCAGTCATTTTGGATGACGTTGCCGACGGTGAAGGTCTGCGCACCCGCCTCTCTCTGCGCTTGCAGCCATGCGAACGACTGATCCCGCATGGACAGCATCTGCCCGGTCAGCCCCGCATCGCTCTGCACGACGAAGTCGAAGGCCAGGACGAGTTCGCTTTGTGCTACGCCCGCGACCGTGAGGTGGCTGAAGATATCCTCGAACTGGGACTGCCGCGACAGGATCGCCTGAATGTCCGTCGGGCGTTGATCGCGCAGCGCTGCAAACGCTGGCTCCGCCGTCACCGGTGTGCCGTCAGGGTGCACCAGGTTGCGGACGGCGACGATGTAGCGATGACCAGGCGTCAGGCTCCTCGCCGGGCGCAAAAAGAGCGCTTGGCGCGCCGGGATGAAATTGCCCGTCGCGTTTGCGTCCGGCTCGATGAAGTGGAGGACCCGTGTGTTCGTGTCCACGTCGAGGAGCACCGTCGGGCTGTCCGGGTCGAGTGAGCGCGAGTTGTACGTCCTCGTTTCCGGCAGCAGCCGCGACGCATTGGACCCGACCGGATCCACTCCACCGGGGAAGTGCATCAAGATCTGTACGGTCGGGCTGAAGCCGTCGAGTATCGAGTAGGGATCGGGCGAGAGCGGTTTGCCCGACTGCACCGGCATGCCGGTCGCGGGAAAACTCACCCGCCAGCCGGTGGCCGTATTGGCAGGTACGAGGAAGCGCGAGGAGGGATACGGGAGCATGCACTCGGCGTTGTTCAGGATCTCGCACTGATCGGGGTTGGTGAGGGCAACCGTTTCGAATGAAACTGCGGCGTGCCGTGGGTCTGTTCCCACGCTGGCCTGGAGGGAATGTTGCCCTGCCGCGACGTTCGGTAGCGCTCCCTGGGCCTGCCCGTTCGCGATGGTGAGCGCCGAGGTCACCGGATTCCCGTCGAGGGTGACAGCCACACTCCCTGGACCGACACCGAACGGCAGCTGGAGAACCACGCTGACGGACCCCGTCAGTGAGAGCTGCTGGCTGACGGGTTTAAGGAACGCCAAGGGGATGTCGGGGGTCGCGGTGGCTGTGGGCGTGCTGGTGAGTGTCGCGGTGGCGGTCGGAACAGGAGTGCTCGTGGGTGTCGCCGTGGCGGTGGGCGTTGGCGTGTTGGCGGGAGTCCCATTGCTTGAGTCATCGCCGCACGCAGCGGTCATAAAAGTGATTCCGGCGAGCACAAGAACAAGCGCAGGCGAGACTGAAAACTTGCCACCAAGCCGAGGCTGTAACATGGCGAATCTCTCCTTCCACACGGGATTGTGACGGTTCTTATCGCAGCGTGCGGCGACAATACAAACGGAAAATCAAACCTTCTGGCCACGGGTTCCCTTTCTTGACATCAATAGGCCCCTACGATAACCGCAACCGCTGCGTCGTGAGACCCGTCTCGCGAGATTCGCAGACGAGCTGACAGGCCGCACATGCCGACGAAGTACGCGTACATCAACGATACCGCCATCCGCTATTTTCACACCGGTCCCACGACGCTTCCTGGCGTGGTGCCGGATTGGAGCCGAGGCGAGTTGGTCCTCTTTGTCCACGCTGCGGGTTCGAACGGCAACACCTGGCAGCGGCAGCTGGCGGGACTGGCGGAGCGACATAGTCCGCTGGCCTTCGACTTTCCTGGCCACGGACGTTCAGGTGGTACGGAAGGTCTCAAGAGCGTTGTGGCATATCGGGATTTCTTAGCGACGCTGATGGAGGCCCTGCGCCTGCGGCCCTGCGTGCTGGTGGGGCGCTCCATGGGCAGCGCCATCGCCATGGAGTTTGCTCTGGCGTACCCAGCGCGGCTGCGGGCGTTGATTCTGGTGGCAGCGGCGGCACGCTTCGACCTGCCGCAGGCAACGCTCGATACGTGGAGAGACGTCATGCTCGGCCGCGCGCAGCAGCCGTTTACCACGGAAGCGTTTTCACCCAAGGCTGATTTCAGCGTCGTGCGCGAAGCGTGGATGGAACAGGTAAAAACCGATCCGCGGGTGCGCTACTTCGACCTCCTTGCCTGCAATCAGTGCGACGTCACCGCCCGTCTGGGCGGGATCACAGTGCCGACGCTGATCGTTGCCGGAGGCGACGACAGTGTCACGCCGCTGGCGAGCGCCGAGGTGTTGCACCAGGGTATTCCAGGGTCGCAGTTGGTGGTCATTGATGATGCCGGACACAACGTGCCGGCGGAGAAACCAGCGGAATTCAATGAAGCGGTACAGGCGTTTCTGGCAAGGCTGATTTGAGCCATGGGTTTCAACCGTCAGGCTGTCATCGCCGGCGTCTATGAGCACCCCACACGGTGGGCGCCGGACAAGACGATGTTCCAGATCCACGCCGAGAGTGCCCGTGGCGCTCTCGACGATGCCGGCCTGGGTATCAAAGACGTCGATGCCTACTTCACTTCTGGTGTTGGGCCGATCGGTGTGCTGTCGGTAGCCGAGCATCTCAATCTGCAGCCGCGCTACCTCGACTCGACGTCGATCGGTGGCTCGTCTTTTGTCGCGCATGTGACGCACGCGGCGGCGGCCATCGCTGCAGGCTTATGCGAAGTAGCGCTGATCACCTACGGCAGCACCGCTTCCTCCGAGCGCTTCGCGGTGGGGACGGGCGGTGTCTTCACCGGTGATCCGCCGGACCATTTCGAAGCTCCGTTCGGTCCCACGCTGGTCGGCTCGTACGCCCTGGTGGCGCAACGCCACATGTATGAGTTCGGCACGACTGCTGAGCAGCTGGCGGAGATCGCCGTGACCATCCGCCGGCATGCGTCGCTCAACCCGGCTGCGAAGTTTCGTGATCTGATTGCGGTCGAAGACGTCCTGGCTTCGCGCCTCATCTCGTCTCCGCTGCACCTGCTGGATTGCTGCATCATCACCGATGGCGGCGGCGCCGTCGTGGTGACCAGCGCGGCACGTGGGCGCGATCTGAAAAAGCGACCGGTCTATGTCCTGGGCGGTTCGGAGGCCTGCTGTCACACCAGTATGGGCCGCCGTGACCTCACGGACATCGCGGCGCGACAGTCCGGGCCGCGGGCGATGGCGATGGCGGGTGTCACGCACGCGGACATCAACATGTGCATGATCTACGACTCCTTCACCATTACCGTGTTGGAGACGCTGGAGAACCTGGGGTTCTGCAAGCAGGGTGAAGGCGGCGCGTTCGTGCAGAGCGGGCGCATTGGTTTGGGTGGCGAGTTGCCGATCAATACCGACGGCGGCGGGCTGTCATCGAACCACCCCGGCATGCGCGGCATCTTCCTGGTCATCGAGGCCACCAAACAATTGCGTGGTGAATGCGGCCCGCGACAGGTGCCAGACTGCGAGATCGCGCTGTGCCATGGAACCGGCGGCATGTTGGGCTTGCGGCACAGCGGCGCGACGCTGGTGCTGGGGCGAGGATAAGATGGCGGACGAGAAGAAATACCAGAAGCCGCTGCCTCGCATCGACGAAGAGTCGAAGGGGTTTTGGGAGGCGTGCCAACGGCACGAGCTGTATCTGCAGAAATGCCGCGCCTGCGGGACGCTGCGGTACTACCCGCGTGCCCTGTGCCCATCGTGCTTGTCCGCGGACACTGAGTGGGTGCTTTCTTCGGGCCGGGGCACGGTGTACACCTATACGGTGACCTACCAGAATCAATCCCCAGGCTTTCGTGAAGAGCTTCCGTACGTGCTGGCCTATGTCGAACTGGAGAAGGGTGTGCGCCTGCTGACGAACATCGTTGGCTGCGCGCCGGCACAGGTCAGAATCGGCATGCCCGTGCAGGTGAGCTTCGAAGACGTGACCCCGGAGGTCACACTCCCCAAGTTTCGGCCGGCGGGTGATAGCCCTCACCCTAGCCCTCTCCCAGGGGGAGAGGGAATCAGAGGATGATTCTCGATCTTCACACGCATTCCGACGCCTCCGAAGACAGCCGCGCCCCGGTCGAGACCTACCTCAAGTGGCTGGTGCGCAAGCGCGATGTCCTGCCCATCGATGGGATAGTCTTGACCGAGCATCGGCAGTGGGATCCGACGAAGGACTACCGCCGTCTGGAAGACCAGTACGGCATTCTCATCTTGCGCGGGGCCGAGGTGGAGACGGATTATGGGCATGTGCTGGTTTACGGGGTCAACGACGACATCACGCGGCGGTTCGATTTTGCCGACGTGCGGCTGTCGGCGCCGGAGTTGATCCCGGCCGTGGCGCACATGGGCGGGATTGCCGTGCCGTGCCACCCGGGGCGGCCGACCATCGGGTTGTGCGAGCACTACACCAGCAAACCGCCCATTGACGGCGTGGTGGCCGTGGAGGCGTTGAACGGTGGCAGCCGCCGGGGCGAGAACGAAAGGGTGCAGCAGTTGATCGACCGTTACGGTTACCACGCGTTTGGCGGCAGCGATTCGCATCTGGTCAGCTTCATTGGGATTTGCGCGACGGAGTTCGACCGCGATGTGCATGATGTCGAGGCACTGGTGCAGGCGCTGCGTGCGGGCGGATACCGTCCCGTCGATTTTCGCGACGGCTTGAAGATGAGCGCGTGATGAGTGTCGAGTTTGACCGTTCCATCATCGGTAGCGAGTTCGACCGCACCGTTTTCGGGCCGGTTACGGTGGAGAACATTCTCGAGTACATTGCGGTCACGGGCGAAACGGAGCCGCCCGCATCGCCGGCGGATCTCGTGGCCCCGCCCACGTTCGTCGTCTGCGTCCGCGGGCATCGTTTTATGCCCAAGAATGTGGCGGGCGTGCGCTCTGGTTTCGACGCGGGAAAGGACATCGAGTTCGGCGTGCCGGTCCGGCCCGGAGATGTGTTGACATCGGTCAGCACGGTACACGACATCTACGAAAAAACCGGCCGCAGCGGCAGCATGGCTTTCGTCGTCTTGCGCACCGTGGTGACCAATCAGCGCGGAGAGCAGGTGGCGGTGGTCGATCAGCGGATGATGTTCCGATGAAGACGTTGACGGGATACGACAGCCACGGGGCTTGCCGACACTGAGGTGCCTATGCCTGCACGATCCGATTTCGCGCACGTCGACGTTGGTGACGAATTGCGCACGCTGCGCCTGACGCTGACGCCGGAGCAGGTGAAGCAGTACGCGGTCACCGCGCGCATGCCAGGCGGCCGCTTCATGAGCGACGAAGCCGCCCGCAAGGAAGGCCTTCCCGGGCAAATCGCTCCCGGCAACATGAGCCTGGCGCTGCTGTCGCGGCTGATCGCGGCCTCATTCCCGGGCATGAGACTGCAGCGCCTGCATGCCACCTTCCGCGTTCCAGTGCGGCCCAACCTGCCGATCACGGTGCGCGGCGTGGTGACCGAGAAGCACACGAGCGAAGAGGGAAACTTCATCGAGTGCGATCTGGTGTTGGAAAGCGACGAGGGCGAACGCTGGGTGACTGGCACGGCAAGCGTCCACCTGCCGCCGCACAGCTGAAGCGCGTGGGGGCATGGTCGTGGCACGATCCGGAAGCCGAACTGCACAGCCCGCAGCGCGGGCCGCTGCTCCCGATCCTTTCGGTTTTGATCCGGCCTTTCTGGCGCGGATGCGGCCGGTCTACGGTTTCCTCTATCGGCGCTACTGGCGCGTGCAGACGGAAGGGCTCGAGCACATTCCCAGCGCCGGCGCGGCGCTGATCATCGGCAACCATTCCGGCGGCATTCCGCTCGACGCCGCCATGATCGCCGCCGCCGTCGATATCGAGCACCCTGAGCACCGTGTTGTACGATTTCTGTACGATCGCTTCGTCGCCAGCTTGCCGCTCATGGGCGAGTTCTATAATCGGATGGGTGCTGCCGTGGCTTCATTCGAGAACGCCCAGCGCCTGTTGCAGATGGGTGCGTTGGTCGGCATTTTCCCAGAAGGTGTCGAGGGCGTCGCCAAGGGGATCTGGCGCCGCTATGAACTGCAGCCGTTTCACAGCGGCTTCGTTCGCTTGAGTCTCTTGCTGCGCGTGCCGATCATTCCCGCCGCCGTTGTCGGGGCCGAGGAAACCTATCCCGTGATCGGCAAGTGGGAACATTTGGGGCCGTTGAAACAGCTTCTGAATGTGCCGTACGTTCCGCTGACTCCCCTGTTCCCGTGGTTCGGGCTACTCGGCGCGATTCCCCTGCCGACGAAGTGGCACATCCGCTTCGGGGCACCGATCCAGTTCTACACCAACGCTCGGCTGTGCCGCCCCAGGCACGGTCCGACGGTCCGCAAACTCGCGGAACGCGTCCGCCGGCAAGTGCAAGGCATGGTCCACGAGCTGCTCGTGGAGCGGGAATCGATCTTCTGAGGCAGGGGTTCGGGGGTTCGAGGGTTCAAGGGTCGTAAGACTTCGGCCCTCGAACCCTTGATCCCTCAATGTCAGCGGGTCACTTCTTCTTCGATGCGTGCGGCCTTGCCTGACAGTTTCCGCAGGTAGTACAGCTTGGCCCGGCGCACCACGCCGCGGGTGACCACGTCGATCTTTTCGAGACGGGGCGAATGCAGCGGAAAGGTCCGCTCCACGCCGATGCCGTACGAGGTCTTTCGCACCGTGAAGCTGGCTCGGTTGGCCCCCCGGCTCTTGCGCAGCACGACGCCTTCGAATACCTGGATCCGTTCCTTCTCGCCCTCGATGACCTTGACGTGGACACGGACGGTGTCGCCGGGCTTGAACTGAGGAACACCGGCTTTCAGCTGCTCGCTTTCGATCTTGTCGATCGGGTTCATGGCGCTCCCTCGCAGGACTGGATTTTCGCTGAGGAAGGCCTTTCATAGCCGGTGCCACGCAGTCGGTCAAGGATGACGGCAGCGGCCGCGCGGACCGACAGGTGGTTGTAATCGGTGGGGCCACACACCGGCTCGAGGATGATGTCGGCGCGGTCCGTCACCTCGGGCGCCAGCCCCCACCCTGTTCCCAGCACAATGAGGTGCGGGTCCGGGCTGGTATCCAGCTGGGCGCGTAGCGCCGGAAAGCTGATCCGGTCTGGTCCCCCGCGCGCCGAGGTCACGACCAGGCGCGGCCGCGCCCCGCTCTCGCGTTCCACGGCCACGATGACGCCGTCGAGATCGCGTTCCAGCCTGACGAGGCTCAGGGCGTCCTTACGTGTCACGTTGTACGTACTGCCGTGGCCCGTCTGCCAATGCTCGATGATCTTCGCCGCGAGCACATGCAATGCCTTGACCGGTGTGGCGACGTAGAAGGCCCGCACCCCGTAGGTGCGTGCGGAGCGGGAGATGTCGTGGATGTCCATGTTGGTCAAGGCCGTTGTCACCAGCATCCCATTCTTGTCGAGCACCGGATGGTGCAGCAGGGTGAGGTAAACGTCAGCCATGCGAAGATCGCCGTAAGGTTGCCAGAAAGGCGCGCTCCTCGTCGTTCAGCGGGGCCAGTGCCAGCAAGTCCGGTCGCCGCTCGTACGTCCGTCGCAGGGCCTCCTGCCTCCGCCAGCGCGCGATGGCTTGATGATCGCCCGAGCGCAGCACTTCTGGGACGCACAGCCCCCGGAATTCTGGCGGCCGGGTGTACTGCGGGTACTCCAACAGGCCGTGACTGAACGACTCGTCGGCGGTGGAGGTCGCGCAGCCCAGCACCCCGGGCACCAAGCGGCTGACGGCGTCGATTACAACGAGCGCCGCCACTTCGCCCCCGGAGAGAATATAGTCGCCGATGGACAGTTCCTCGTCGACGAACTCCCGCACCCGCTCGTCCACGCCTTCGTAGCGGCCGCACAGGAGGGCCAGCTCTGGCTGTCCGGCCAGCGCCACGGCGCGCGCCTGGGTGAGGATCCGTCCCTGGGGTGACAGCAGAATGCGCCGCGGCCGGTCCGCTCCGGTTCCCAAGGCCTCCAACGCCGCGACCACGGGGTCGGGCTTCATGATCATGCCGTCGCCGCCGCCGTAGGGGTAATCGTCCGTCACCCGATGTTTGTCGGTGGTGTAGTCACGGATGTTGTGCAGCACGAACTGCAAGGCGCCGCGCTCCTGTCCCTTTTGCAGCATCGTGCTGGAGATGGCCGAGGTGAAGAATTCCGGAAAGAGGGTGAGGACGTGGAACCGCATCACGAGTCGAGCAGCCCGGGCAAGGGTTCGATGACGATACGGCGGTGGGCGCGATCCACCTCTTTGACAATATCGGCGATGAACGGAATGAGATGTTCCTGCGTGCCGGCGCGCACGACGCAGATGTCGTTGCTCGTCGTCGTCATGACTTCTGCCACGATACCGATCTCCGCGCCGGCGGAGGTTACCACGGTCATGCCGAGCAGCTGGTAGTGATAGATTTCCCCCGCGCCCGTTGGCGGGAGGTCTTTCTCAGGTACGCAGACTTCGTATCCGACCAGTGCTTCCGCGGCCGTCATGGACTCGCAGCCTTCCAGGGTCAGCAGGATGAGGTGGCGGTGCGGGCGTACGGCGCCGACCACCCGCGGTTGTTGCTCGCCGCCGCGTCGCAGTACCACGTGCGTACCGGCGGCCAAAATGGTGGAAGAGGGGTTGTAGAGTCGCACCCGTAGCTCGCCACGGGTAGCGTGCGTGTTGACGATCTGTCCCAGCGGGATCAGCGTCTCGGGTGCAAGCGCGTCCTTGGCTGCCACCGCTTTTCCGCGGGGGTCGAGCAGCACTGCGTTCGCTGTGGGCGGCTATTCCTCAACGATCTCCAGCACCACCCTACGGTTGGTGCGAGATGCCGCTGCGTTGAGGATGGTCCGGATCGACTTGGCCGTCCGGCCTTGTTTGCCGATGACGCGCCCGAGGTCTTCCTTCGCCACTTTGAGTTCGAGAACCGAGGCGGTGTCGCCCTGCGTTTCCTTTACTTCTACAGCTTCCGGATTGTTTACGAGAGCGCGGGCAAGGAATTCGACCAGTGCTTTCATGTTTGCGCCTCCCCGGTATCTGGGGTGGGAGCGGACGTGTTCTGCGCAGCCGGGGCTTCGGCGCCTGCCAACCCGCAGCGCTTGATCAGCTGCGCGACAGTCGCCGAGGGCTGCGCGCCGAGCCGCAGCCAGTGAGACAGCTTGTCCTGTTGAAATTCGACACGGGAGGGACTCTGGGCCGGATCGTAGATCCCGACTTGATCCAGTCGGCGCCCGTCGCGGGGCGCCCGGCTGTCGGTGACGATGATGCGGTAGAAGGGGTGTTTCTTCGCGCCGTGTCGGGCCAGACGGATCTTAGTAGCCATGGTTGAAATGTACTCCTCTCGGTGGGGGCCGGCAATCACGTGGGCATGCCTTGCGGCAGGCCACGTCCGGCGAATTTGCTCATCTGCTTCATCACTTTTTTGGTTTGTACGAACTGCTTCAGGAAACGATTGACCTCGGTCACCGAGGTGCCGCTGCCGAGCGCGATGCGCTGGCGGCGGCTGCCGTTCAGGATCAAATGATTGCGGCGCTCCTCATTCGTCATCGAGCCGATGATGGCGTCTATGCGCTTGAGTTCCGTTTCGGCGGAACTCATGTCCAGACCCCGGGTGACCTTTTTCATCCCCGGAATCATTCCCAAGAGGTCGCCCATGGAGCCCATTTTGCGCAGGGTACGCAGCTGGTCGCGGAAGTCCTCCAGGGTGAATTCATTGCGCCGCAGCTTCTTTTGCAGCGCCAGGGCTTGTTTCTCGTCGTAGGCGCGTTCCACCTTCTCGACCAGGGTGAGCACATCCCCCATGCCGAGAATCCGCGTCGCCATGCGGTCGGGATGAAAGAGCTCCAACGCATCGAGTTTCTCGCCGGTGCCGGCAAAGAGCACCGGCGCCCCCGTGACCGCCCGTACCGAGAGCGCGGCGCCGCCGCGGGCGTCGCCATCGAGTTTCGTGAGGATGACTCCGGTCAGGTCCAGGCGGCTGTGAAAACCGCTGGCCACGTTGACCGCATCCTGGCCGGTCATGGCATCGACCACCAGGAGAATGTGGTGCGGGTGGATCGCGCCTTTGATCCGCTCGAGCTCATTCATCAGCCCGTCGTCGATGTGCAGGCGTCCGGCGGTGTCGATCAGCAGGACGTCATGGCCATGGTTTTTGGCGAACGTGAGCGCGTCGCGGCTGACCGCTACCGGATCGGCCCCTTCGTGGGACGGGTGCACCCCGCAGTCGATCTGTTTTGCCAGTGTGGTGAGTTGCTCGATGGCTGCCGGGCGATAGACATCGGCCGGTACCAGGTACGGTGTGCGCCCGTGCTCTGTTTTCAAGTAGCGGGCAAGTTTCGCGATGGTGGTGGTTTTTCCCGACCCATGCAGGCCCACCAGCATGATTGCCACCGGTGGCGGGGCCGCCAAGTCGAGCCGCGTCGCGGCGCCACCCATGAGCGCAGCGAGTTCGGCATTGACGATCTTGATGAACTGCTGCTCCGGCGTGAGACTGGCGAGCACTGCCTGGCCCAGCGCCTTGTCGCGGACTCGGTCGGTGAAATCTTTGACGACCTGAAACTGTACGTCGGCTTCGAGCAACGCCAGGCGCACCTCACGTACGGCCTCTTCGATGTTCCGTTCCGTGATCTTGCCGATCCCGCGCAACTTTCGGATCGTCTGATCGAATTTCTCGCTCAGGGTATCAAACATGTCAGTTGGGCCCGCCGTAGCGGATAAAGCTCTCTTGGGAGCAGTCGACGCTATAGAAAGCGGGACGGGTTGTCAAGAAACGGTCTGAGCGGGCCGGCGCGGTTGCGGCAGGCCCGACCCGGCTTACGGATTCGCTGACGGTGCCGCCGCTTCAGCTGGCGCGGCGCATCGTGCCTGGAGATCCTGCAGGCGCTTTTCAACTTCCTTTTTGTCGCGGTCGATGATTGCCTTCTGGCTATTCAGCGTGTCGCGTTCCTTTTGCAGGATGTTGACCCGCTCCCCCAACTTCGCCACCTGCTCTTTGAGGGCACCGGCCTGGCCCCAAATCTGGTAGCCGATGAACAAACCCGCCAGCATGGCAACGAGCAAGACGACCCCGCGCTGTGCAAAGGTCCACACCTTTTCCTGTAGCTGCTTTTGCTCGGCGCTGTCTTCGGGGTTGGTCGGCTGCATCGTTGTCTCCTTTTGCGCACAGATACAGCGCCTGGATACCACAGGCCGCTGTCGAAGAAAAGCGATGCGAAGCCGCGCCTTGTCGGACGTTCCACCCGGCGGATCAGGCGGCCCGCAGGGCTCCCGAGCGGTAGCGTTGGCGCCGATACGCCTCATGGTGCTCACGATTCCGCCAGCACCGCAAGGCGTGCCGGACCCCGGCGGGGTCGAGGCCGAACGTCTCACAGAGATTGACAAAGGAGAACGGCCAGTCCCAATCCGTGTCCAACACCCAGCGCTCCGCCTCCTCGAACTCCATTTGCCGGAGCGCGGAGGTGGGAGGCGCATTACGGCGATAGCAATCGATCCCATCTGCCAGCACCGCCCACATCAAGGCACGCTCGCCGCACGCACGCCGCGGTCCTCCCTGCTGCGTCCAGAACTGCTCCGGCAATACGGCGTGAGCCCCCAACAACTCCTGCACTGCCGATTCGGCTGTTTCACCCCGGTACATGGCTGTGCCTCCGTCCTTACAGTACAGTATAAGCATGAGCAATTAACCTGCCAAGGCACCTGGCTTGGGATACCGAGGTTCACGCCCGGTGGTCGGTGACGGTATCGTTGCTCGGTTCCAGAGACCCGCTATCTACGCGCCAGTGCGTGGTCGACCATTTGGCGATACAGGCGCTGCAGGCGTTGCGTGCGGGCGCCCACCTGGCCATTGCCGATACTCCGGGTGTCGACCGCAATGATCGGGACCACCTCCACCAGCGAAGAGGTGATGAACGCCTCGTCGGCATCGAGCAGATCGTGCGTGGTCAGCGGCCGCTCGGTGACACGCAGTCCGTCGGCGACCGCCGCTTCCATGATCAGCCGCCGCGTCAGGCCCGGCAGGACACCGCCAGGGGGCGGAGTGAGCAGCTGCGTGTGCCGCCAGACGAAGATGTTGCTGGTGGTGCCTTCGGTGACC
The DNA here is from genome assembly GCA_036382395.1 of Candidatus Binatia bacterium. Classification (NCBI taxonomy): domain Bacteria; phylum Candidatus Binatota; class Binatia (SeqCode); species Binatia bacterium. The sequence continues at coordinate 25,391 of DASVHW010000057.1, forward strand.
AGCCCGTCAGCATTGACGAACAGTCCCTCAAAGGCTCCGTGGCGCGCGGCAATCACCTTCCCCAGCACCGCCGGCAAGTAGTTCAAGACCTTGTGCTCGACTAAAACGCCGTGGCGCGCAAACGGCAGCAGCGCGACCCGGGCGCCGCGCCGTTGCGCTTTGGCGATCGTTGGGTGCAGTGGGCCGGCGCTGATGATGAGCGTCGGATGGAGGCGCGATGGCGGTAACAAGGTGGGCGCCGCCACCCCACGCGTGACGGTGATCCGCACCCAGGCATCGGTGTCCAGAAGCTTGTTGCGCCGCAGCAACGCCACGATGTCTTTCTGCCAGGGTTGGCGGGGCAAGCCGATGCCAAGAAACGAAGCTGAAGCTTGCAGGCGGGAGAGATGCTCATCCAGCCCGAAGGGGCTACCCTTGTAAGCCCGCAAGGTCTCGAACAGGCCGTCGCCGTACAGCAGGCCACGGTCGAACACACTGATCTGGGCACGTGACGCGGCGAGCAGCCGACCATTGAGGTGGACAAACTGGGGTGTGGAAACCTTCATGGCGCTGCCGCCGCCGACACCGCCGCAAAGAACGGGCGTGCTTTCAGCAGCGTTTCCTCGTACTCGCAGTCGGCGATCGAGTCGGCCACGATGCCACCACCAGCATGGTAGGTTAACTGACCGGGGGTGGCAATCGCAGTGCGGATCGCCAGATTGAAAACGGCTGCGCCATCGTAACCGATGTAGCCGATGGCGCCGGTGTAAAATCCACGGCCGACCGGTTCCAACTCGTCGATGATTTCCATGGCGCGAACTTTGGGGGCGCCGGTGATCGATCCCCCGGGGAACGTTGCCCGCAACACCTCTGCCAGCTGCGTTCCGGGGCGCAGTTGGCCGCTGACCTTCGATACCAGATGGTGCAGGCTCGGAAATGTTTCCACCCGTGCGAAGTGCTCGACCCGTACGCTGCCCGTCCGGCAGATTCTGCCGAGGTCGTTGCGCTCCAGATCCACGATCATCAGGTGTTCGGCGCGCTCCTTGGCGCTGCGCTCCAATTCCTCAATGAGGCACTGATCACTGCGCCGGTCGGCGCCGCGTGGCCGCGTCCCCTTGATGGGAAAGGTGGCAAGGGTATCGCCGTGCCGCATCAGCAAACATTCAGGCGAGTTCGAGACGAGGATGAAGTCCCCGGCGTCGAGGTAGGCTCCGAAGGGCACCGTGTGCCGCTGCAGTGCCGCGAACACTGCCGCGGGCGGTGGCGGATCGCGGACCACAAAGCGCTGCGACAGGTTGATTTGATATACGTCACCGGCGGCGATGTATTCCAGTGCCGCCGCCACGGCGCTGAGATATTGCGCCTTGGTGACATCCGAGAACGTGCGAGGACGCACGCTGGTGCTCCGGCACGGCCTCGCTACGGCTCCGCGCCGCTCGATCTCTGCGGCGATGTCTTGCAGCGCGGCCGGCGAGCGCGGAGAGACGAGCCGGAAACGCCGATCGAGGTATGAGTACCACAGCAGCCAGTCGTAAAACGCCGCATAGAGAACGGGTACGGCGAGATCGTTGCGCCGCGGCCCGGGCCGGGGCTCGACCCAGTGGCGGAGGTCGTAGTTGAGGGCCGCGACCACGGCGGCCCCGCGCGCACCAGCGCCCGCCCGCGGCGCCCAATGGGCGTGGAAGCGGTCGAGCAGGTCGAGAGGGTGGCCCTCCCATCGGTGCGGCTTGCCGTCATCCATGCACGCGTCGCCGTTGGATTCGACGCGCAACGTGGCGCGCGGACGGAAGCCCAACATGGCGTCGCCCGTGCCCCAGGATCTCCGGTCGCCGCCGTCGAGTACGACGACGCCGGGCTGATCGGCGCAGCGCGCCAGCAACGCCGTCGGTGACAGCGCTAGCTCGACTTCTTGTGTCGTCATGCTATTCCTGCTGTGGAAAGCGAGCCCTTGTAACGGGGACTCCGCAGAGTTGCAACCGACCAAGCCGCGCACGCATCGGAACCCACTGCCTGTCGTATGAACGCCTCGGTGAAACTGATCGAACTCGTCCTCCCCGCCACCGTGGCGCTCAAGGCGACAGTTCCGGAAGAGCACCCGTCGGTGGGGTTTCTCGGGAGGGAACGCTTCGGGAGCGGTGTGGTCATTGATTCGGCAGGCCTCATCCTGACCGTAAACTACGTGGTCATGGGCGCACGCACGGTCGAGGTCACACTGCTCGATGACACGACCGTAGAGGCCCCCGTGGTGGCGCAAGATTTCGCCAGCGGCATCGCTGTGGTTGACATGGGCATGAAAGGACTGTCGGCCTTGAGGCTCGGCCGAACCTCCGAGCTCTCGGTTGGGCAGGAGATTTTCATCGCGGCGGCCGTGGGAGGAGACAAGCGCCGGGCAAACAACGGGGCGATCACGTCGCTGGGGGCGTTCGACGCGTATTGGGAGTACTCGTTGGACCCCGCGATTACCACCACGGCGATGAATCCCGGCCTTGGCGGTGCGCCGTTGCTCGACATGACGGGGCGTGTCGCTGGGATCGTTTCTTTGGATCTCGGCGAGGTCGGCCACTTCAGCCTGGCGATTCCGGTCGAGCATTTCGCCGACCACCGCGAGGAATTGCTGCGCCATGGCCGCCGGGTGTCGCGAGCGGCGCGCGCATGGATCGGTTTCTATTGTTACACCTTCCGTGATCACGTGGTCATCGCCGGCCTCCTCCCAGGTACACCCGGTGACCAGGCCGGGCTCAAGCCGGGCGATGTGGTCATGGCCGTCGACGACCAGCGCGTCGCTGGCCGCCACGAACTCTATGTCTATCTGTGGGCGCATTCGCCGGGAGAGATCATCAACTTTCACGTCTTCCGGAACAACGGCGTCGAGCAGGTAGCCGTGCCTGCCGGGAACGCCGAGGAATTCTTCGCGTAGGCCAGCGCCATGCTGCTGTCGCTTTTCTCAGCTGCACCCCGGTGCGTATGATTGCGTGCGTTTACGGGAAAGCCTTCGCCCCGTTTGTGGAAGAGGTGGCGTATGACCTGTGCGCCGCCGTCGCGGCGGCGGGCGGCGAGATGCGGGCTTTCACGCTCGAGGCGGCGATGGCTGATCCGGGATGCGGGGCGAACGTGCACCGGCTGTACGTGCTGCCGTTCGATGCGCCACCGCCAACCGCACCAGCCGAGATCATTCGGGAGATCTTCCCCAACGCCGAGCTGGTCAACAGCTTCGCGGTGCAGGACCTCTCCTGGGACAAGATCGCGACGCAGGAACTCTTGCTGGATCGTGGCGTTCCGGTGCCCGACACTTTGGTGAGTTCGGAGCCGGCCGACGTCCACCACTTCGTTCACCAACACGGATTCGCGATTCTGAAGGAACGCCATTCCTGCGGCGGGCAGGGCCATATCGTTCTGTGGTTTGAGGGCGAAGACCTGGTCGGTGACTGCGGCAGCCATCAGTACCAGATGGATTTGGTCCCCCACGGCCAACGGCGACTGGAGGGCGTGCGCCTGATTTATCCCGGGCCTTTCTACGTCCAACGTCTGATAGCGGACATCGGGATCCACCGCATGTCGCCCGGCCAGGTGCTGCGGGCCTACATCGTCGACAGCCAGATCGCTTTCTGGACCGAGCGCTACCGCGACCGCTATGACCGCCCCTCAGACTGGATCATCAACGTCGGCCTAGGGGCGCGGTACCGCTTCCTGCAAAACATCAGCGAGGAGGCGAAGAAGATCGCTGTCCGCAGCGCTGAGGTCACCGGCATGCGTGTCGGCGTCGTTGATCTGATCCGTACGGGCAGCATGGGTCCCTATGTCCTCGAGGTGGATACCGACGGCCACCACATGCTCATCGACCGCCAGTTCAAGCACATTCCGGATTACCGTGACTTCTTCAATTTCGAGCGCTTCATCGCGGAAGCCTTGCTGGCCGAGCCAGTGATCCCAAAGCGGCCGCAGGCACGCTAAGGGAGTGACCCTGCCCGGGCAGACCTCCGCGATCGGCCGCTGCCGTTTTGACTCGCCGGGGCGTCGATGCTACTTGCCGGCCGAGGCGTCGAGGCGGGAAGTTCAAGGAGGTCTTCATGAAGCCATTCATTCTTCCGAGTGCGTTGGCAGCCATGCTCTTCCTGGCGGGATTTGCCGCGGCCCAGAGTGCCGTGGAACCCGTGAATTTCTCGAAGTTGCTGCCCTTCCTGCCCGACAAGGTTGAAGGCTTCGTGCCGGGGAAGCCCCAGGGCTCCACCACCTCGGCCATGGGCTTCAAACTGACGGAGGTCTCGCGCTCCTACCACAAGGGCAAGGGGGACTCCGAGGAGACGGTCAGCGTCAAGATCACCGACGGCGCGGGCAACCAGTTCTTCGCCGCGGCGCAGGCGGCGATCGCGCAGTTCAGCAATGAAAGCACGGAGGGCTACGAGAAGGGGTTTACGCTCGACGGCTACCCGGCGATCGAGAAATACACCACTGAAAGCAAGGACGGGTCGCTGCGCGTGTTTGTCGCCGGCCGGTATCTGGTGGAAATCGAGGTCAACAGTCTTGAGAGCAAAGCGCTGCAAGAGTGGTGGAAGAAGATCGACGCCAAGAAGCTGTCGGACCTGAAGGCGTAGGGTCGGCAGAGCAGCGCTGCCCTTCGAGCGGGGTATGGCGCGGACACATTGCTGCTCCGCGCCCGATGTGCGAGTAGAACGATAGGGGGTAAGGCGTATGGCCATGGAGAATCTGCTGTCGCGTGAGTTCTTGCGGGTCGTCGAGGAGGCTGCCATCGCTGCGGCCCGGACGATGGGGAAGGGGGACCGGCATGGGTCAGACCAGGTTGCGGTCGAGGCCATGCGGGAAGCGATGGACACACTGCCGATGCGCGGCACGGTGGTCATCGGCGAAGGCGAACGAGACGAGGCGCCGATGTTGTTCATCGGCGAGAAGGTCGGCCGCAATGAGGCTGACGACATCGAAGTCGACATCGCCGTCGATCCACTCGAAGGCACGAACCTGTGTGCTACCGGCTCACCCGGCGCCATCGCGGTGCTGGCCGCCTCCAACCGCGGCGGCCTCTTGCACGCCCCGGATTGCTACATGGAGAAGATCATCGTCGGGCCCGCTGCCAAGGGCGCGATCCACCTCGACGCCCCGGTGGCGGAGAATCTCAAGGCCATTGCCAACCGGCTGCATCGCTCCGTCAAGGATCTGGTGGTGATCGTGCTCGATCGGCCGCGCCACGAGAATCTGATCGAAGACATCCGCAGCGCCGGTGCCCGCATCCGCCTCATCGGCGACGGTGATCTCGGAGCCGGCATCTCGGCTGCCGTGCGCCGCACCAACGTACATGCCGTCATGGGAACCGGTGGCGCGCCGGAAGGCGTGCTGACGGCGGCCGCCCTGCGTTGCCTCAACGGCAGCATGCAGGCTCGCCTGGTGCCGACCAAGGAAGGGCAAGAGGAGCGCATGAAGGCCATGGGAATCTCCGATCCCAAGCGCATTTACACGGAGCGCGACTTGGCCCCCGGCCCCGACATTATCTTTGCGGCCAGCGGCGTGACCGACGGCAGCCTGCTGCGCGGCGTGCGCTTTTTCGGCCACGGCTTTCGCACCAACTCGTTGGTGATGGCCCTGCAAGACCGGATGATCCGCTTCGTCGATACCGTCCGGCTCGATGGCGCGGCGGACGTGGTGGTGGAATTCTAGGGGCTGCGCCCCGCGTCGGTTTGACGGGACCGCTCCCCGCCCGCACTCCAGAGGCTTCCGGCGGACGTGTTGGGTCGCTTCAGGCGGCTCCGAACGAAACGTGACCCATGGACCACAAGTTCCTGGCGTCAAGTGCCCTGGCCGGCTGCGCCCCACGTCGGTTTCTATTGTTTTCCCGGTGACGTGCCCACCAGCGTGTGGGCCGTAGCGTCGGTCACCCGGACCTGTGCCAGATCGCCGACTTTCGTGCCGTCGGCCGGAAACACCACGGTCTTGAACTGCGGCGATTTTCCCGCGTGCCATCCGTCCCGCCGGCGTGCGGGACCTTCGACCAACACCTCGGTGGTTGAGCCGATCAGGGTGCGGTTGATGGCCGCCGATCGTTCCTCCTGCAGGGCAATGATCGTTTGCAGGCGGCGGCCCTTTTCTTCTCCGCAGACAGTTTCCGGCCACTTGAACGCCTTTGTGCCGCTGCGCGCCGAATACTTGAACATGAAGGCGCTGTGGTAACCCACCTCCCGCATTAGGGCACAAGTAGCGAGAAAGTCGGCCTCCTCTTCGCCCGGGAAACCGACGATCACATCTGTCGTCAAGGCGATGCCCGGAACGGCCCGCCGCAGGCGCTGGACCAAATCCAGATACTCCGCCACGGTATGTCCCCGTTCCATGCTCGCCAGGATGCGGTCCGAGCCGGACTGCACCGGCAAGTGCAACTGCGGGCAGACCTTGTGGCAGCTCGCCATCGCGTCGATGACGGCCTCGGTCATGTCGGACGGGTGTGGAGAAGTGAAGCGGATGCGTTCGATCCCAGCGACGGCGTTGGTACGTCGCAGCAGCTCGGCAAAGTCCACCGCGCCGTCGCGGTAGGCGTTCACGGTCTGACCCAAGAAGACGATCTCGCGGTAGCCGGCGCCGGCGAGCTGGCGGACCTGATCGACAATGGCATCCGCCGGCAAGCTGCGCTCGCGCCCGCGCACGTACGGCACGATACAGAAGGTGCAGAACTTGTCGCACCCGCGCATGATGGTGACCCAGGCCCGTACGCCGGCGTCCCGCTGCGGGACAATGTCCGCGTAGGTCTCGGCGCGATCGAGGCGGACGTCCACCAACGGATCGCCGGCGGCGCCGCCGAGCAGTTCCGGCAGGCGGCGGTAGGCGTCGGGGCCCACGACGAAGTCGACAAACGGGATCTTGGCCTGCAGGCGATCGCGGACATGCTGCGCCATGCAGCCGGCGACGCCCAGCAGCACATCCGGCCGCCGGGCTTTGTGGCGCACCAACTCGCCCAGACGGCTGAGCACGCGTTCTTCGGCGTGCTCGCGGATGGCGCAGGTGTTGAGCAGAATCACGTCGGCGTCGGTAGCGTTGGTGGTGCGCTGATAGCCGTGCTGTCCGAGGTGGCCGAACAGCAACTCCGTGTCCGCCAGATTCATCTGGCAGCCGTAAGTTTCGATATACACGCTACGCATGTTGAAGCGACCGAAAGTCGTCTATATATATCGGTGCCGCGAAACGGTTACAACGCGAGGCAAAGCATGGCCCAAGACGCATTCGAACAGCTCGAAGCGAGTTTACTCCTCTGCCCACAGTGCCGCGTGGCGATGCCGGTACGGAAGCGCTTGCTGCTCATTCTGCCTGAAGGGAACAAATTCGAGTACCTCTGCACCCAGTGCAGCGCCGTCTG
>DASVHW010000058.1 GCA_036382395.1 Candidatus Binatia bacterium
CATTAGGACTACGATATGGAACGGCACATAGCTTTCGATTGGCCAGTCTTGCCGGGCAGCGTGTCAACAGCCCGAAGCCGATGCGGGAAATCGAACTGCGCCTGCAAAGGAAAGCCACCCCGTCTGCACGGCGCCTATTACCGCTGGACGGGGTTCATAGGCGGAAAGAGAACCACCAAGACGATCAGCAGGGAGACGGCGCTGGAGTGTCAGCGGCGAATTCAAAACTTCCGGAAGTTGCAGCGGGAGATCGAACGATTGGTGCGCGCATCCCTCGGCGAGGCTCCATGGATCCCAGCCAAGGAATCAAAGAAAGGAAAGAAACCATGAGCTAACTGCGCGGCAATATTTGTGGGTAATTGAAAGGTGGCGAAGCCCACCCCGCCAGGGCTGCCAAGCTGACACGAACCATGAGGGAGAGTCGCCGAGCGCGTTCTGGGTAACACTCGCTGGGTGCCGATCTGACCGCGTGGTGTAATCACATAAAAAGCACGTTGGAGAGTGGTTGAATGTCGTTTCTGGAGCGGGCTGGCGACCTGGCCACCGAAATCCCTTGTGGCGCAAGGGCTTTCGCGGAAATCACATCGTTTGGTAATTCTATGTGGTTCAGATTAGTCGCCCTGGCAACGCTCGCCGGTACTGTCTGAATTTCTGGCGGAGTGTCTGAATTTTCCCTATCTCCACCCCCGATATTGAAGGTATAATGGAGCCGGAAGAGTCGAATGGCTAAGCCCATGCAGCTGCTCCTGATCGAAGACAGCGAGGCCGACGCCGAGTTGATCGTGTGCGAGCTCGAGCGCGGTGGTTACGAGCTGCGGTGGGAATGCGTAGACACCGCCGCCGCGTTGCAGGCTGCCGTCCAACGCCAGCCATGGGACCTGATCACCTGCGACTGGATCATGCCAGGATTCGGCGCGCCTGCGGCGCTTGCTCTCCTCAAGGAACACAGCGTTGAGGCGCCAATCATCATTATATTCGGGGAGGTGGGAGAAGAGGTGATCGTGACCGCCATGAAGGCAGGCGCGCACGACGTCGTCAGCAAACAGAGGCTGACGCGCCTAGTGCCGGTCGTCGAGCGGGAACTCCGTGAAACCGAGGTGCGGCGCGCGCGCCAGCGAGCAGAGGAGGCGCTCCGATCATCCGAACGTCGCTACCGGCGACTGTTCGAAACGGCGAAGGACGGCATTCTCATCCTGGACGCCCCCACCGGGCAGATCATGGACGTCAACCCGTTCTTGTTGCAGTTGCTCGGCCATAGCCGTGAGGAACTCGTGGGGAAACGGCTGTGGGAAATCAGCCCCTTCAGGGATGTTGCCGGAAATCAGGAGGCGTTCACAAGACTCCAAGCGGAGGCGTACATCCGCTACGAGCACCTCCCGCTCGAAGCCAAGGATGGGCGGCGTGTTGCCGTGGAGTTTGTCAGCAACTCCTACCAGGAGAACGGCGACCGAATAGTCCAATGCAACGTGCGCGACATCAGCGAGCGCAAGCGGGTGGAGGAGCAATTGGTGGTGCAAAGCACGGCGCTAGCGAGCGCCGCCAATGCCATGGTGATCACCGCCACGGAGCGTAAGAAGAGCGAGGAAGCGCGGCGACGGGGTGACCAGCGCTTTCGCGCCCTGATCGACAAATCCCTGGACCTCATCGCGATATTGGATCGCGATGGCACGTACCGCTACCTCAATCCGGCTCATGAGGCGGTGTCTGGGTTCAGACCAGACGAACTGGGAGCCTTCAGTTACTCCGTGTCACACGATCTGCAGGCACCGCTGCGACACGTCAACGGTTTCAGCAAGCTCTTGCTGGGGGGCTATGCGGACAAGCTCGATGAGCGAGGCAAGCACTACCTCGATCGCGTGTGTAGCGCCACGGAGCGCATGGGGCAGCTCATCAACGATCTGCTCAGCCTCTCGCAAGTGGTACGCGGTGACATGCAGTGGCAGCCGGTCAACCTGAGCGCCCTCGCACAAACCATCGCCGAGGAGTTGCAGAAGACGCAGCCGGATCGGCAGGTGGAATTTGTCATCGCGACGGATCTGGTGACACGCGGCGATGCGGGGTTGTTACGAGTGGTGCTGGACAACCTGCTCGGCAACGCGTGGAAGTATACCAGCAAGCATCCGCGAGCGCGGATTGAATTCGGCTTCATGCAAGTCAACGGGCAGCCGGCCTATTTTATGCGCGATGATGGTGCCGGCTTCGACATGGCGTACGCTGGCAAACTCTTCGGAGCGTTTCAGCGCCTGCACAGGTCCAATGAGTTCGAGGGCAGCGGCATCGGCCTGGCAACCGTGCGGCGCATCATTCATCGTCACGGCGGCCGCATCTGGGCCGAAGGCGCCGTCGAGCAGGGCGCGACGTTCTATTTCACGCTAGCGCCCTCCAGCAGCAACGAGTGAGTTATTCGAGCTGAAGGCTGCTGCAGAGTTCGGGACCAATTTGTGTGAGGCTCTCAGTTGCGCCACGTATGCCAGCCGCTCAGGGGCTGGAAGCGCTAACGGGTCGTCGCCGTCGTACTTCGCGCAGTTCGACGCATGGGTGCTTCGCGGAGGAGGAGGACGGCCGAACAGGAGGATGGAGCCGACGCCGAGACACGGCGCGGCTCATCCTGAGCGTTCAGCGTCACGGAGAGTTCAGGATGAGCGTGAAATTTAGACCGTGTGCGCACGGCATTTCAGTCACGCTGCTCGTGCTTCTGTTGGAACCGCAGAGTTTGACGGCTCAATTCGTTCCGCCTTGCTGCACTTCCCCCCATTCCAAATGGGCGATGGGTTTCCTGGCCGATTTGGATCGACAGCCTGACATGCAATTCGATGTCGAATCAGCATGGCTCCTCGATCAGTTCAACAAGCTCGATCAATCATCACTAGTGGTAGTGGGTGCTGGCTTCGTCATGCTTCTCGCCTCAGCAACGGAGGACTTCTCCGGTTGGTGCAGCCAGCGGCCAGCGCTTGAGCCGCTTGTGCACTCTGTGTTCGCTGTTTTGTTGCTCGGCTATGTAATCGACGTCAGCGCCCTCATCCTGCAACTCTCGTAGGCCGGGCATTGGCGCGTGATAAGGATTGGAAAGCCAAGTGCAGTTCATCGAGGATCCAACGCCACCTGGGACATGCCGAATCAGACCCTTCTCGACCCACCGCCCGCGTCATCTCAGCTACTGTTTCGTAGCATACGCGGAGGCAGCGCTGGCGCAATCGCGTTGCTCAGGATTTCAGGGACTCGCCCTTGGCGTTCTTCTCACGCAGCAGATCGATGAGTTTCTGCGGGCCCTGGTTGCTGACGATCTCCTGGAACTGGGAGCGAAAGTTGGCCACCAGGCTCACACCTTCGATGATCACGTCGATCGCCTTCCAGGCGCCCTCCTCCTGCCGCAGGCGGTAGTCCACCAGAATCTCCGGCGCGCCGGAGCGCACGATCTTGGTTTTCACCGTCCAATCGCCGCCGGTTTCGGCGCGATCGCCGCTGACCACGGCGCGCTCGTTGTTGTAGGTCTCGACGATCTTGCCGTAGGTCATCGAGAGGTGCCGCTTGAATTCTTCGACAAACGTCTGCTGCTGTTCGGCGGATAGCTGCTTCCAATTGCGCGCCAGCACCAAGCGGGAGAGTGTGGTGAAATCAAAATGGGCGTACATGACATCCTGAATCTTGTCACGCTTCTGGTCCGCCGTCAGGTTCTTCCCGGCCAGCACGGCAACGACCGCGTCGACAACCTGCTGCACCACCACCGAGGGGCTATCGGCAGCATGCGCTATCAAGCCAGTGGTCGCGAAACACACAACGGTCAGCAGCGCCCCAACACGCACGGCAGACTGCCAGATCCAGCGGGCACGCACCGTTGGGCCAGAGTCGTTGCGGTTGCATCGGTACGTCATATTCCTATTCTCCGCCATTGGCTTCGACATTATAGAGATCCTGTTGCTGTTCTTGAGACAGGTCGGTGCGGTCGTGCACCAAGGCGTCACGTCGCTGACGATAGCCATCTCGCACTGCAGCGTAGTAGTCGAGGGACGCGCCCTTGATTTGCTCGACATCTTTGAGCACAAGCGCCCGCGCGTTCACCAGATCCGTGCCAGCCGCGCCGAAGGTGTAGACATAGTCGATGAAGTACGGGTAGACGGTGCTGAACGAGTCCGCCGCCAACCCGACCGTATCACGGGGGTTCGAGGGGCCTAACAAGGGTAACACGAGATAGGGCCCCGGTGGCACGCCCCAATAGCCGAGTGTCTGTCCGAAATCCTCGTTGTGCTGCTTCAGTCCCCACTTCGTTGCCGGGTCGAAAAACCCCGCCCCGCCGACCGTCGTATTCACCAGGAAACGGCCGACATCGGACACCGTCGCGACGGGCTTCGCCTGCAACAGATTGTTTCCCGCCACGATGGGAAAACGCAGGTTCTGAAAGAAGTTCGACACGCACCGCTTCACACGATCCGGCGCGATGGCATCCCAGCCCTTCGCCACCGGTACCAGCATGTACGTATCGATCTGGTCATTGAACCAGAAGATTTTGCGGTTCACGCCCTCGATCGGGTCGTAGTTGGCATGATGGGGTGCGTCTGACGCAGCCGCGGCGGGCGCCGGCGACAACCAGCCGAGTCCAAGCCAACCCGCCGCCGCAACAGCGGCCAGAGGAGTCAGTTTGCGCATACGCTTCGCCTCATTCTTTCTTAGGGGTATTGCTGGGGGCACTGCTGTTGGTGTTGTACATGAACTTGCCCAGCATGCGCTCCAACAGGACAGCCGATTCGGTGAACTGGATATCGTCGCCCGACTTCAGGTCCTTGTCGTCCCCTCCGACTTGCAGCGACACGTAGCGATCGCCGAGCACGCCGGCGGTGACGATCGAAGCCGACGAATCGGTCGGGAGCTTCAGCGAAGCGTTCAGTGAGAGCTGGAGCCGGGCCCGGTAATCCTTGTTGAGCGTAATCGATTCGACCTGACCAACCTTGACGCCGGCGATGATCACCGGCGCACGAGCTTTGAGCCCGCCCGTTTCGTCAAAATCGGCGAACAGCATCAAGCCGCCGTCTTTGCGAAACGAAAAATTGCCGACATTCATTGATAGGTACGCGATGGCGCCAAGGCCGGCCAAAACGAACAGCCCGACCACGAAGTCTCGCACCGGTGAACGATTCATCTGATCACACTCCCCATAGCGCGGTGATGATGTAGTCAACAATCAGCACGGAGACCGAGCCTACCACCACGGTCGAGGTCGTCGCCGCGGCGACCCCGGCCGACGTCGGGTTCGCCGTGTATCCGCGATACGTCGCTATCAAGCCTACCAGGACGCCAAACACGAGCGCCTTGAGCAGACTGCCGACGACGTCATCGTAGTAATCGACGGCCGACCGCAGACTGGACACATAGGTGCCGCCGTCGAGCCCCATGAGTGTCACCCCGATAAGATAGCCGCCACCGAGCCCGAATACGATGAACAGGGCGGACAGCAGTGGCATCACGCAGATCATCGCCAATGTTTTCGGGGTCACCACGAGATGGATCGGATTGATCGACATCATGCGCAGCCCGTCGAGTTGCTCCGTGGCTGCCATTGTCCCAATCTCTGCGGTGGTAGCCGAGCCGGCGCGGCCGGTCACCAGCAGCGCCGTCAGTACCGGACCCATCTCGCGAATGAGGATCAGGCCGACGCCGGCCCCAAGTGACTGCGCCGCACCAAACTGTGACAATGTGTGGTAGCCCTGCAGCCCCAACACCATGCCGACGGCAAGGCCGGAAACACACACGATCACCAGCGACAGCACACCCAGGTTGAAGAGTTCGTTGACGAAGGGGCGGAGGCGCGCCGGCCGGGTCAGCACGGCGCGCCCAATCTGCGCCGCGAAGACCGCAATCTTGCCGAGGTGGTCGACGAAGCGGAGGGCCGCCCAGCCAAGGTCTCGCACGAACCTGATCATGCGCGCACCCAGTGCGTGGTTGCATGCCTGCGCTCCCCAGGCGTCTCCGCGCCCTCGATCGATTCGTCAACCTCCTCATTGAAGAAGCCGGCAACGCGGGGATCGGGACTGTCGTGGAGCTGCGCCGGCGGGCCGGACACGGCGCCATCAGGCCGCAGCAGCACGACTTCATCAGCCATCCGCATGGTCGACGGAATGTGATGCGACGATACCAACATGGTGATGCGGAGTTCGCGGTTGATGCGGTGCAGCAACGCCTCGATGCGTTTGACCGAGATCGGATCGAGTCCGGAAAAGGGTTCATCGCACAGCAGGATTTCGGGCTTGGTGAGGATCGCCCGGGCAAGCGCTGCACGCTTGATCATCCCCCCCGAAAGTTGTCCCGGCAGCAGATCGTCCACCCCTGACAAGCCGACCGCGGTGAGCTGCCGATGCACTTCCGTCGCGATATCCGTCTCGCTCATGTCCGTATGTTCCCGCAGAGGAATCGCCAAGTTATCGAAAATCGTCATTGAATCCAGCAAGGCGCCGCCTTGAAACATCATGCCCAGTTTATCCCGCACGTGGTACATCCGCGTCTCCGAAAGCCGGCTGATATCCTCCCCCGCTACGATAATGCGGCCACGCCGCGGGTGGATCAGGCCTCCAATCAGGCGCAAGATCGTGGTCTTGCCGGAGCCGCTACCACCGAGAATGACGGAGATCTTCCCGCGCGGGAAGCGGCAGGATAGCGCCCGTAAGACCTCGCGGTCCTCAAATGCCATGTACACGTCTTCAAAAATGACATGTGCGTCGTCTAGCGTGGCAGTTGCGGTCATTTGGCAAAAAGCGCGTTGATGATCACAGGAACTGCCTTAGCGATAGCTGCGCCGCTTGCCAAGCGGTAGGCATTCTCACACGCAAAACTACGGTCGGCGATGACATCATCAGCCGCGCAGGCGGGCATCGCCATGGCGGCACTCAGCCTGCAGCCGAGGGCGCCCAGGGTGATGTTTGGTTTCATGAGGTCCACAGCAACCGACTTTGCCACATTGCCTCGCTGGATGCCAACGAGGCGCGAGCCGTCGTTCCAGAGACTGCGGGCCGGTAGGCGGAACGGCAGACTCACACCCCGATCTCGGTCCATCGCCGCCACCAATCGTCTACGTGCTCGATCTCACGAGCCGGTCCCCAGGAACCTGTTTAGCCGTTGCGTAACTTCCTGTCTGCGCCGAGCGAGAAAGACCTTGTAGCTTTCCAACTGCAGTAGCGTGCCTTGGGTGGGAATGCACTGCGCGTCGAACGCCCCGTGCCCCGGCCTTGGCGATGAGCGCGGGAAAGTACTCCGTTGGAGCCTTATCGCTAATGGCACGGTTCGTCTTGCCACCGATGAAGGCGAGATTGGCAATGTCATCGGCTTCCCGAGCTGTGTAGGCGCTCTTGAGGACGGCCTTCGGGAAGATGTGGTGGAACTGAAGGCGATGCTGTGCCCCGGAATGGTCGAGGGAGATCGTGAGGTTTGACCGCCAATCCTTCGCGCCCGCACGACGGAACGCTAGGAACATCGTCTTGAACAGGGCGCTCCGCTGATTCCGGCCTTCGAGTTCCTCCGGGGTGATGGCTAGCCGCCCCACTTGCAGACGCAGACGATCGATCAACTCCGGCGCGCCGCCGCCCTGCTTCACGGTCGCCAAGTCCTAATCGAGGATGGTCTCGCTCGAACCCCGCGAGTAACGCGCCTTCGCGTTGGCTATCAGCACCCAAAAGCGCCGGCGTTCGGATTCCTCCGGCGTGATTCGGTAGTCGCGCTTGTATGCGAGATTGGCCAGCGTAACCAGGATGTGACTCCAAGCGCGGTCCCCACTCGTGCGACGAACTCGCGTCCCACGACCGCAAGACTCTCGCTCCACACCGGCACGCGCCGCTGGCCACCCACGCGCACTGCAGCAAGAACTGCTGGCGGGGGCTGGGGTCGCTATACGAGGCGGCGGTCATGCAGACCGTCACGGCGGAGCTGCGCAGGGCGATGCCTGTGGAAGCGGCGTCGCTCGAGCCGGTTTCCGTCGTCAGACACCTACACACGTATCCTCAATACCGACTTGGAATGTTTGAGAAGCTCTTGCGCTTGAAAGCTACGGAAGGAAAGCCCAAGGGGCTGTATTTCGCCGGCGATTACACCGACGGGGGGCTGATCGAGGGCGCCGCCCAATCAGGATACAAGGCCGCGCAGAGGTTGATGACGGCCTAGTACTACAGTGTCACGAAACGCAGAGAGCCGTGTTGCTGCATGAACCGCTACGGGCAGCTTCGGGCAACACTTTCACATAGGGCTACCGGATCAGCGAGTGGTCACTGGATGTTCCGCGCCATGAAGTCGGACAGCGGCCCCACGACGTTGTTGTCAGCGTTGTCTTCAGCCGTCAGCACGTCGAGGTGCGCAAAGCCCTGGTTCACGAACACCTCGAAGCCACCCGCGCTGTCGCTTAACGTCGGGAAGGCTGGGTTTGGGCTGGTCGCGTCGACCACGCGCGGCGTCGTCCCATCGCAGCTGGGTGCCGTGCACTTCCCTATGCTCTGCGCAAACGCCGTGTACACGCCTGGCACGCGCGCGAGCCCGTTGGTGCCGGAAAAGCCGATCACCGGAATATTGATGTTGGCAGCCTGCGTCAGGTTCTCGATGTCGCGCCGCCCGCGGCCAACCGGAGGCGGCGCCGACAGCGCCGTCGAGTCGAGGCTGATGGACTGCGAGCAGTCTGAATCTTTTGCGCACGCCGAGCCGACGTTGCCCACCGTGCAGGTTCCGGATGTACACGCGCCCAATACGTTGGTGGTGCTCGGACCGGCATTTGGATAGTACCAGTCAGTGAAATTCGTCCCCCCGGCGAAGAACGCCCAGAGCACCCGGTCGAGCCGGGTGACTTCAAGGTCCTTGCCCCAATTGCTTCCGGGCAGTGTCGTGGGCGGAGGACCGACATCCGGCTCCGGAGTCAGTGGCCCGTGCATGATGTCTTGCCAGGTGACCAGACCGTTCACCGTAGGTCCCACCTGCCCCAAGGACATGGCCGTGAACGGAGCGACAGCCGAGGCGATCAACCCGTCCTTGTCGAGAAAGGTGCCGAAGCTGCCCTCCACAGTCGCCGGTGGAATGAACGCCAGGCTGGCCAGATCCGGAACATCCGACACTGCGCCGAGCGCTTGCGTGATGATCTGACCGCTATTCAGGTCCTGGACGCTCTGAATCGCCGCCGGTTCAGAGGACGCGAAGACGCGAGGATTGAGGAGACCAGGAACCAGCGCGTAGGACGTCGTGGGCAGGGTGCATTTCGGCGGTGTCTGGCCGGCGCAGTCCGTCGCTTCCGTCGCGATCGTGCACGCCGTTGTCCCGTTGACACAGCGCGGAGCGTTGTCGCGCACGGCGCCGTAGAGGCCGCCGTCGAACTTGGCGATGATGCGGTCGAGGGTATCGTCCGTGAGCGGGGCACCGAGTGTCGATCCACCAGCGCCCTCGAGCAGCACCAACCCTCTGAGCTTCGCGTAACCCGGCTGCGGCGCCCCCTTGCCGGTCAGGTTGAAGTCCGTCGAGGCGTAGCGTGCCGTGAAGCCCGTTCCGGCGGAGTGACCGCCGAGGAACACATTGCGGTTATTCGCCTTCGTCAGCGCCCTGTTGACGACGGCATCGATATCTTGGGAGAAGACTAGGTTGGTCCAGTTGGCGAGGAAGGGCACGTCGTCTTGCGCGTTGTAGAAGACGGCGTGTTGATGCTTCTTCGGAAAATGCGTGTCGGGGGGAAACCCCATCTCGGTGCCGAACAGCCAGTTCACTCCGATCTGCGGATCAAGGAGTGTCTCGGAAATATCGAGGCCCTTTGTATCCTCGAGCTGATTGGTGCGCCGATCGAATGCCCACACCTCTATCCGTTTACCATGGTCGGTATTGATACGCTTCAGGACGTTCTGAGCGAGAATGCGGAAGTTGCCAGCGCCGCCCTCGAAGCCGGGGATGAGGATGAGAATCGCGTCGGGCTTGCCCGCGGACGCATCGAGCTTGAAGCGCGTGTAGCGCGCCTTGTTCAGGCTGAACGATTTCCCGAATTGCGTGATCAGACTCGAGTTGGTGACGTTCACCCCTTTGGTGCCGGGCGTGTTCGGCGCGTGCGCTTTGCTACGGATGTTGAAGGTGGTGACCGGCGGGCACCTGCAGGTGGCGGCGCACATGCCGGGGCACGCGCTGTCGGCCGTGCCGTCACACTGTTCACCACGGTCGACGACGTTGTTGCCACAATTCTTAGCCTTGGCCGGCACCGGCGCGGCGCAAAGCTGCAGCGCAAAAATGGCTGCCGCCGCCGCACGTCCGTTTCTCATGGTTTAGCCTCCTCACTGCTGCATGGGTCGTATCACGGCGGCCGGACTGAAGGTTTGCCGTTCGCGCCAGAGTTTGGGCACAACGCGACAAACTGCCCCCTCGAGGTACGCATGATGTCCAGTCCATATAGGACCCTCCTCGCCACTGTTGACTTGGCGTGCGCGTTTGCGCAAAAACCCGCGAAAGGTGAATGGCGGCTCAGAGCACACATGGCCGAGCGACGGCGCCCTCAGTGCTGGGTACGTGGGCGCTCACGGTCGTAGCGGCGCTCGACGCCCGCGGATTCGACGGCCAGGCTGTGGCGGTGCGTGCTGGGATCGATCCGGCAACGCTCCACGACCCGGATTCCCGCCACCCAATTGCGGTGACCACGCGGCTCTGGCGTCTCGCGGTGGACATCACCGGCGATCCCTGCTTCGGCCTGTGGGCCTCCCGCTTCGTGACCCAGACCACGTTTCACGCGCTGGGCTTCGCGGTGTTCGCCAGCCGCACCTTGCGGGACGCCTTCGAGCGGTTCGTCCGCTATGGCCGCCTGGTCAGCGACGCGGCCGAGATACAGCTCCGGCGGGTTGGGCAACACGAACACTTCCGCCTCGTCCTGCCCGAAGGCGACGGACGGCCCGCCGACGAGTCGATCGACGCCATCCTCGCCGTCATCGCGCGTACCGCGCGCATGTTGTCGGGCGGCAAGGTGAACCCGGTTGCCGTGCGGCTCGAGCGACCGGAGCCGTCGCCTTCTGAAGCGTTCCGGAAGGTGTTTCGCGCTCCGGTCCAATTCGGGCAACGCGAGAACGTTCTCAAGTTTGTCGCCGCCGATCTCGACGGCCAGCTTCCCGCAGGCAACACCGAGTTGGCGCGGTACAACGACGAGGTCATGGCGCGCTGTCTCGACCGGATGATCGTAGGCACGATCTCCAGCCGGCTGCGCAGCTGGCTCGTCGAGCAGCTCTCGGCAGGGGAGCCGCGCGAGGGAGCGGCGGCGCGCGCGCTCGGCATGAGTCTGCGCAACCTCCAGCGTCGTCTCCAAGACGAGGGCACGACCTATCGGGAAGCGTTGAACGGCACCCGGGGGGAGATGGCGCGCGCCTACCTCGAACAGGGCCGCACCTCGGTGACCGAGATTGCCTTTCTGGTCGGCTTTGGCGATACGAGTAGCTTTTCGCGCGCCTTCCGGCGCTGGACGGGGCTGTCGCCGCGCGCTTACATCCAAGACCGTGCTCGTACTCGGAGTCGGGCGAGCTGACTGCACCCGGCGAGGTGGGAGAGGCCCTCGCGGCGCTGCGCGCAGTCGGCGCTGATGCGGTGCGTCTCGTGTTTGTGCAAGAAATGGAACGCGTGAGATCACCCTGCACGGCCACCGGGTCAACTATCGAGCCGCCGGGAGCGGCTGCGCAACGGAAGTCGCCCTCGGCGAATTCTGGCTTCTGCTGCCCATTCCAAGCCCTCTTGAGCATCCCCTGGGATATTGTGCGAGCAGAACCGAGGCCAGGGACACCAGGCACGATCACGTCGGCGCGACCCTTGAGGTAGACAACAGTTCCCAGACCTGCGAGCCGAAGGCAGCTGATTCCCGCTCCTGGGATGCTCCGACTGGCGGCCACCCGAAGCCGCCTCTTCCTCCTTTCTGGCAAGGCTTTTGCGAGTTCAGGTGATTCGGTGATGACGCGTTCCCGCTTGGCTCTTGCAGTCGCGATTGGCATCGCCGCGGCGGCAACTGGGCTGTATCTCGTACTCTCGCGCCTGCCCGTAGGGTCCCAGGCCAACCGCGTGTTGCTCCTCTCGGGCAACATCGAGGCACACGAAAGCGTGATCGGATTCAAGGCGGTGCAATCGCGGGTCGTGGAGCTGCCGTTCGACGAGGGGCAGTGGGTCGAGGCGGGTACGCTGCTGGCACGACTCGACGCCGCGGACTACCAGCAACAGGTAACCATCGGTGAGGCCGCGCTCCGTACCCGTCGCGCCGAGCTCGCCTCGGCGAAGCAGGGGCTGGAGGCGGCACGCAACGGGGTGCTCGCCGATGTGGCCGACCAGGCGCTGCGGAAACTCGACTGGCAGCGGACCGGGACGCTCTGGCACCAGGGCATCACATCGCGCTCCGAATTCGACCACGTGGAAACCGCCCTCAAGCAGTCCGACGCGATCCTCCAGCGCGACCGCGCCCTCGAGGCCGCGCGGGCTGGCGATATCGAGGTCGCTCGCGCGACGGTGCGGACGGCACACGAGCAGCTCCGGTTGGCGCGCATCCTCCTCGACTATACCGTCCTGCGGGCGCCGTTCGCCGGCGTGATTCTGGTCCGCCAAGCCGAGCTCGGCGAGGTCATGCTTCCGGGAACCCCGGTCGTCACGCTCGCGGACCTCAATCACGTCTGGCTCCGGGCTTACGTGCAAGAAACCGACCTGGGCCGCATCCGCTGGGGACAAGCGGCGATCATCCACACCGACACCTATCCGGACCGCCGCTACGCGGGCCGCATCTCGTTCATCTCGTCGAAGGCCGAGTTCACCCCGAAGAGTGTCGAGACGCACGCCGAGCGCGTGACGCTCGTCTACCGCATCCGCATCGACGTGGAGAACCCGGCGCAGGAGCTGAAGCCCGGGATGCCGGCCGATGCAACGATCGACCTCGCGTCGGCAGGGGCCAATGGTTGAGTCGCCTGCGGCGATCACGGTCGACGGACTCACCAAGCAGTTCGCCGGCGTGACCGCCGTGGATCGCCTGCACTTCGCGGTTGCGACGGGGGAGATCTTCTGCCTCGTCGGTCCCGATGGCGCCGGGAAGACCACCACGATGCGGATGCTCGCGGGTGTCATGGCACCGGACGCGGGCTCGGCGACGGTCGCTGGCTACGATGTCGTGCACGACCCCGAGGGCGTAAAGAACCACATCAGTTACATGCCGCAGCGCTTCGGTCTCTACGAAGAGCTGACCGTGGACGAGAACATCCGCTTCTACGCTGATCTCTTCGGGATCGATCGGCGCGAGCGCGAGGCGCGTTCGGCGCAGCTGCTGGCCGCCGCCGGCATGGCGCGTTTCCACGACCGACTCGCGGGCCAGCTCTCCGGTGGCATGAAGCAGAAGCTCGGTTTAAGCTGCGCGCTGATTCACACGCCGCGTGTGCTCCTCCTCGACGAGCCGACGACGGGCGTCGACCCGGTTTCGCGCCGCGATTTCTGGCGTATCCTTTACAGGCTCGCCGCGGAGGGCGTCACGGTGCTCGCCTCGACGGCTTATCTGGATGAGGCCGAGCGCTGCCATCGTCTCGCGCTCCTCCACCAGGGCCGCCTCCTCCTCTGCGACGCCCCCGCCCGCCTGAAAGCCTCCATGCCCGGGGCCGTGGTCGCAGTCACCGCCCCCACGCCGGCGGCGGTACGCGACGAGATCCAGGGAATGCCGGGTGTCTCGAGCATTCTGGTGGTTGGCGGCGGCGTGCATCTGGTCGTCGACGACGCCGAGCGCCGCCTGCCGGCGATCCGCGAGCGGCTCCGCGCCGCTGCAATCCCGTTTTCGGAGGTCGTCCAGGTCGCGCCGACGATCGAGGACCTCTTTGTGGCGTCGGTCGGCAGCCAGGGTGGGGGTGGATCGTGAACGAACCGGCGGCCGCTGTCGTGGTCCAAGATCTTGTGAAGCGCTTCGGCACCTTCACCGCCGTCGACCACGTCAGCTTTGATGCCAGCCGCGGCGAGGTGCTGGGCTTCCTGGGCCCGAACGGCGCGGGGAAGTCGACGATCATTCGCATTCTGTGCGGCCTGCTCCACCCGACATCGGGCAAGGTGCTCGTAGGCGGCCTCGACGTCGCGCGGCAGCCCGAGGCGGTCCGGGCACAGATCGGCTACATGTCGCAGCGCTTCTCCCTGTACAACGACCTCACCGCGGTCGAGAACCTCCGCTTCTTCGGCGGGCTCTACGGTGTCACCGCTGCGGAGTTCGGACCTCGCCTGCGGTGGGCAATCGAAATGTCGGGCCTTGCCGGCCGCGAGACGGCGCTCGTCGCGACCCTCGCTGGCGGCTGGAAGCAGCGTCTTGCCCTCGGCTGCGCCGTGCTGCACCAGCCGAGCATCCTCTTCCTCGACGAGCCGACGTCCGGGGTCGATCCCATCTCGCGGCGGCAGTTCTGGGATCTCATCCACCGCATGGCCGCCACCGGAGTCACCGTCTTCGTGTCGACGCACTACATGGACGAGGCCGAGTACTGCAACCGCCTGGCCCTCGTCGACCGCGGCCGGTTGGTGGCACTGGGCACGCCGAGCGAGCTCAAGCGGACCACCATGACCGGAGGGTTGCTGCTCGTGGAGTGCGAACCCCTCGGCGAGGCGCTGGTCGCGCTCGAACAGGCACCCGGCGTCCTCGAGGCGGCGATCTTCGGTAACGCCTTCCACGTGACCGTCCTTGCCATCGAGCCGGCGCTGCGTGAGCTGCCGCGCTACCTCGGCGCGCGCGGGCTCCGCTGCGGGCGGATCACGCCCATCCCGCTCTCGCTCGAGGACGTCTTCGTCCAGAAGGTGGGGAGGGAAGCCGCCGCGGGAGCGACGGCGGCATGAACCTCAAGCGCGTCGCTGCGATCTCCCGCAAGGAGTTCCTCCAGGTGCGTCGCGACCCCCGCAGCCTGCTGATCGCACTCTTCATGCCGATCATGCTGCTCGGGTTGCTCGGCTACGGCGTGCGGCTCGATGCGAAACACGTTCCGATCTACGTGTTCGATCGCGACGGCAGCCAGGACAGCCAGGCGCTCCTCAAGCGCTTCCAAGCATCCGAGTATTTCGATCTCGCACGCGTCGTCGACAACTACGGGGAGATCACCGCCGCGATCGACGCCGGCCGCTGCAAGCTCGCGCTCGTCGTCCCCCCCGACTTCGCGCGGCGGCTGCGCGACGGCGGCGGCGTCGCCGTTCAGGCCATCGTCGACGCGACCGACGACAACACCGCCAACCTCGCGATCGGCTATGCCAGCGCGGTGGTCGGTGGATTCTCGCAGGATGTGCAGCTCGACTGGATGAGGCGCCATGGGCTTCCCGACCGCTCGGCGACGCCGCCACTCTCGATCGAATTCCGCACCTGGTACAACGAAGAGCTGGAGAGTCGGAACTTCATCATCCCCGGCGTCGTCGCTCTGGTCATGACGCTCGTCGGCGCGCTGCTCTCGTCGCTGACCATCGCACGCGAGTGGGAACGCGGCACGATGGAGCAGTTAGTCTCGACCCCCGTGACCGCACGGGAGATCATGGTCGGCAAGCTGATTCCGTACTTCCTGATCGGGCTCATCGACGCCGCGCTCTGCGTGGCGGTCGGCATCGGCTGGTTCCAGGTCCCCTTCCGGGGCACGGTGGCGACGCTGTTCGTCGCCACGGCCCTCTTCCTGACTGTCGTCCTCGGGATCGGCTTCATGATCTCGGTGGCGATCCCCAACCAGCTCGGAGCGAGCGTGATCGCCATCCTCGTCACCCTACTGCCGATGAACATGCTTTCGGGATTCGCCTTTCCGATCGACCAGATGCCGGCACCGATTCGCGCCGTCACCTACCTCGTGTGGGGACGCTACTATGTGACGATTCTCAAAGCGGTGTTCCTGAAGGGCAGCGGACTCCGGGCGCTCGCCGGGCCGCTGTTCGCGCTGGTCGTCTATGCGGCCGTCGTGGGGACCCTCGCGACGCGGGCCTTCCGCAAGACGCTGACGTGAGGAGTCTGCCGTGCTGGCACGCATCTTCCACATGCTCGTGAAGGAATTCCTCCAGCTCCGCCGAGACCGGTACGCGCGTATTCGGCTCGTGGTGCCGCCGCTCATCCAGATGGTGATGTTCGGCTACGCTGCGACGTTCGAGGTGCACAGCGTCGCGACCGTGGTGCTGGATCGCGATAACAGCCAGGAGAGCCGGGACCTGGTGTCGCGCTTCACGGCGAACGGCCGCTTCGAGGTGATCGCGATCGCAGGCGACGAAGTGGATCTCGCCCAGCTCGTCGACCGCGGGCGAGCGACCATCGGGATCCAGATCCGTTGCGGATTCGCCGCGCAGCTGCGCAAGGGCGTGACGGCTCCGGTGCAACTCATCGTCGACGGCACCAACTCCAACACCGCGCTCATCGCCCTCGGCTACGTGAACCGGATCGCGACCGCGTTCGCGAGCGATTACGCGAGCAACTCGGTGGCGCGCGTTGCTCCGGCGCTTCTGCGTGTAATTCCCAGCGTCGAGCTGGAGGAGCGCCCGTGGTACAATCCCGGTTTCGAGAGCCGCTGGTTCTTCGTGCCCGGGGTGATCGGCAGTCTGATGCTCGTCATCACCGTCAACCTGACCGCCTTCGCCGTGGTGCGCGAGCGAGAGATCGGCACGCTCGAACAGGTCATGGTGAGTCCGATTCGGCCGATGGAGTTCATTCTGGGCAAGACGTTGCCGTCGTTTCTGGTCGGGCTCGTCGAGGCCACGCTCATCACGCTCGTCGGCACCCTCTGGTTCCGCGTGCCATTCCGCGGCGATCCCTTGGTCCTGCTGCTCGGGGTATCGCTGTTCCTTACGTGTACCCTCGGCATGGGCCTGCTCATCTCGACGGTCTGCAAGACGCAGCAGCAAGCCTTCGCCTCAAGCTTCTTCATCATGACACCCGGCTTCACACTCTCGGGTTTCAGCTTCCCGATCGCCAGCATGCCGCTGGCCATGCAGTGGCTCACCTACCTGAACCCGCTCCGCTACCTCCTGGTCGTTCTCCGCGGCACGTTCCTGAAGGGCGTCGGCCTCGGCGTACTCTGGCCGCAGATGCTGGCGATGGCAGTGATCGGGGCGACGGTGCTCAGCGTGAGCGTCTTCCGCTTCCGGAAGTCGCTCGACTGACAGGGGAAGACGGCCCGCCCCGCCTATTCGCGGCAGGCGAGCGAGCGGGCTGAAATCAATCTTGACAGTAGAAACTGTAACAGTTACTAGTGGCAGTATGGAAGCCGAACGCAGGCATCGCCGTTCCCATCGCCGGAGGGCTGGAAGTGAGAATGATTCCGCCGACGCGCGGGTCTATACGATCGACGAGCTGGCCGCGGCGACGGGCGTGCCCAGCCGGACTGTGCGACACTACCAGTGGGTGGGCGCCCTTCCACGCCCCACGCGCAAGGGCCGCATCGCGCTCTACCGGGAGGAGCACCTCCAGCGGTTGCGACTCATTGCCCAGCTCCAGGACCGCGGCTTGCACCTGCGCGCCATCCGCGACGCCCTGCGTCAGGCGGCGCATCGCCGGCTGTCGCTCGAGGAGTGGTTGGGCATCGGGGAACATCTGCGTCAGCCGTGGTCCGAGGAGACGCCGCTCGTGCTGACCGAGGCGGAGCTCCATCAGCGCCTGGGGGATCGGCCGGCGGGGTTCGTCGCGACGTTCGTGCGCGCAGGCTTGCTGCGCCGTCAAGGCGATCAGCTCGCTGCGGCCTACCTGGTCCCCAGCCCTGGCCTCCTCGACATCGGACTCAAGCTCCACGACGCCGGTCTGGACATCGAGACCGGGGCGGAAGCCGCGGCGCTCGTCCGCCACAGCCTGCGCCGCGCCGCCGCGAAGCTCGTCAAGCACTTCGCGAAGCGCAGCGGGCGTGGCTTCGCCCGCAGTCGGTCCGCCGGCGATGTCGGCGCGGCGCTGACGGCTCTCCGGTCACTCGGTGCCGAGGCGGTGCGTCTGGTATTCGCACAAGAGATCGAGCGAGCTTTGCGCACGGCGATGGAGAAGGGTGCGATCCCGGCTCCGCAA
Organism: Candidatus Binatia bacterium; assembly: GCA_036382395.1. Classification (NCBI taxonomy): domain Bacteria; phylum Candidatus Binatota; class Binatia (SeqCode); species Binatia bacterium. The sequence continues at coordinate 17,966 of DASVHW010000058.1, forward strand.
AGGAGGAGATGATGGTCGGCGTGAATTCTGAGAAGTCGGATCGAGGGCTGGTGGAACCGCGTGAGATCACCCTCCACGGCCACCGCGTCAGCTATCGAGCCGCCGGGAGCGGTCCCCTGCTGGTACTCATCCACGGCATCGCCGGAAGCTCGGCGACCTGGCAGGAGGTGCTG
>DASVHW010000059.1 GCA_036382395.1 Candidatus Binatia bacterium
CGCCGGTGAAAACGTCATCCAGATGTGCCGGAGCGTGCCCGGCCCGTGGAGATCGGCCAGCACCACGGTGTCACCCGCTTCGATGCGCCGCGACGGCGCGCCTTTGCGTCCGCCGTACGACCGACCCCCGGCGCCCCGCTCACCGGTGGGATTCTCGAAAGTCACCGCACGCGAATCAAACCGCAAATCGATACGTGATGGGTCGACCACGTTCCACATGCAAGTCTTCTCCTACGGTGCGACGAAGCCACCACGCCGATCGCAATACCCGATGAGAGCCAAGAACCCGGTGGCGTCACACGCATCCGTAACGCATCACGTCCAGTTCTGGCGGCGAATCAGAACATTGGCGATATCAAATTGAGTCGCCGGACAGCCGTCCCGGTGTCGCCCCCCTCCTCAGCTTGCTAGACTTGATCTGCGCCATCGTCTGCGAAGACTCAATCCCGCGTCTCGACTAACAGGTGATAGTGACTCGTCATCAGCACGTAGGCATGGACGACGACGCGATAGCGGCTCGCCGCGGCCGCCACCCGCTCGCAGAACCGCTCCCGATCCTGGGCATCCCGGAAGATCGGCCGGCGCTCATTCCCCCGGGCGGTGACGTGGTAGAGCGCCCCGGGATACGTGATCCGCAGCGGCCGGGCCATGGCCGGTCGCGTATCACGCTGAAGTCATGATTTCCAGGGCTGACCCTGCTGTCTGAGCTACGTCCCAAACTTCCCAACGCGCGAACGCTCGATCGATTGCGTCCAGCTCCGCTTGCACCTCTGGCTTCAGGGGTCTCGGAGGCGATGGCGGTCCCGCTTTCCTCTTGGGCATAGGAACACTTCCATCGCAGGAAGCCTCAGATCGCCAGATGTCTCTGCCGGGCTCTGAGCTGCTCGCTCCAGTGGTCAGGAGCTAAGGACTGAAGGACACCCACTCATCGCGCCGGTAAGGCCGAGGAGACTACCGGCAACCCCAAGCTGTCGGTCGTCTATTGTGGTCTTGTCGAGACCCTCAAGTGGGTGTCCTACATCTTTGCTTGTGGCTACGTGGCCACTACACGGTTGTGAAATTCGTGCTAATATCCAATCTCCCGTTCAAGGAGGCCTCTGATGAGTATCGTTGACCGCGTCAAGAACATCTGCCTAACGCCGAACACCGAATGGCCGGTCATCGCGGCGGAGCCGGCATCTGCGGGGAGCCTGATCACAGGCTACGTGGTGCCGCTCGCGGCCATCGGGGCGGTGTCCGGTTTTGTCGGCGGCTCGGTGATCGGTCGAACCCTGCCGTTGATCGGCACGTATCGCACGCCTTTCGTCACCGGCCTCGGCGTCGCCTGTTTCACCTTTGTCATGGCGATCGTCGGCGTCTTCGTCCTCTCGCTCATCATCAACGCGCTGGCCCCGAACTTCGGGGCCCAGAAAGACAGCACCCTGGCACTCAAGGTGGCCGTGTATTCCTACACGCCGGCGTGGGTGGCGGCGGTGTTGAACATCCTGCCGTTGCTGGGCGTCCTGGCGATCCTCGGAGGGCTGTACGGCGTGTACCTTCTGTATCTTGGCCTGCCGCGCTTGATGAAGTGCCCGGAAGACAGAGCTGTGGGCTACACGGCCGTCGTCGTGGTCTGCACCATCGTGCTTTCGGTCGTCATCGCGGCCATTGGGGGCACGGTCGTTGGCGTGGGGAGGCTCGGTTCTGGCAGAGGCGAGGTGCAGTTCGACAAGAACAGCAGGTTGGGCAAGCTCCAGGAGCTTGGCAAGAAGATGGAGGAGAGCAACAAGAAGATGGAGGCCGCGGAGAAGAGCGGCGACCCCAACGCGCAGGCGGCTGCGGCCTTGGAGGGTCTCGGTACGCTGCTCGGCGGCCGCAAGCACGTCGATCCGATCGCCATCGACCAGCTCAAGCCTTTCGTGCCCGAGACATTCGCCGGGCTGCCGAAGAAGAGCAGCAAGGCGGAGAAGACGGGGATTGCGAGCCTGATGGTCTCGAAGGCCGAGGCCACCTACGGCGATGACGCGGAAAAGCGCGTCACGCTGGAGATTTCGGACACTGGCGGGGCCAGCGGTCTGGTCGGGCTGGCCTCCTGGGCGAGCCTGCAGGAGGAGAGGGAGGACGATAACGGTTCCGAACGGACGCTGAAAGTGGATGGACGACTCGTGCATGAGAAAACGTCGAAGCGCGGGGGCACCAACGAGTTCAGCCTCGTGCTCGGGGAGCGCTTTGTGGTCAGCGCATCGGGCGTTGGCGTGGAACTGAAGGAGCTCAAGGCCGCCGTGACGAGTCTCGATTTCGCCAAGCTCGAGGCGATGAAGGACGTGGGCGTCACGAAATAACGACGGTTGTTAGCGCCGTCATGCGGAGCCTGGATATCAGTAATTAGCCGCGACACGGTCCTGGCCAGCCGCCGGTTATCGTGCTGGAGCTGCTCCGCGCGCCGCAGCGCCTTGCTCACGGCGAAATGGCTCACCCCGAAGGCGTCCCCGATCTCCCGCTGCGTCAGGCCACAGACCTCCCAGGCCAG
>DASVHW010000060.1 GCA_036382395.1 Candidatus Binatia bacterium
GAATCTTCAAGTCCGCCTCCCATTCCTCGAGATCGGGATAGTATGCCGTGACGACGCGCACATTGTGTCCCGGCACATCGACTCCGAACAGGACATGAAAGCCGACGGACTCCCGCCGCCCGAGCAAGAGATAGCTCGGAAAGTATTTGTCCTCCGGGTACTCCTCCACAACTCACTCTCGTAGCTCGCGGACGCAGCGACGATGGTGTCTCGCACAATGAATCGCTGTCCGAGACGCATGTTGAGGTGGTACGTCCACAGAATGTGCCCCTCGCGCAGACACGCGCGGATGAAAGCAAGTGGATCGCCGGGCAGAACTCTCTCTGTCACACCTCATGCATAGCCTGACGTCGCCCGGAGGTCTACGGCGTGGCGCTCAAACGCGGCCCGCTTTCGGCCGTCGCTTGGAGTGCCGTGTTAGTCCGTCTATTCCGGACGCACCTTGAGAACAAGGTCTACCTCGTTATCATTTGTCGCCAGATCAATCATTGTATGCGTCGGCGTGACATGGCTCGTTGCAGGAGGAACATAGGCCGCGAGACGCTGGTCGAGGCTCTCGTATAGCGCCTCTTCGGATGGCAAGATCGGTCAGCCGCTATTTAGCCTCGCGGATCTCAATTCGAATATCCTCCGGCAACTCGAAGTCGGCAAGATGATCAGAATCCAGCACCCCCGAAAAACCACACTGACGACACGCGAATGCCTGTCCAAAGTCCGAGCTCGCGGCAGCGAACAGGAATCCGCATCTTGGGCAATGACAGTTCATCCACAGGCGTCCGAAACCGGGCTAACGAGCTTGTAGGAAAACCCCGAAAACGTACCTCTGCCGAATTTCACGCGAAGCCGCGATTTGTCCCCGCCACGTTTTCTGATGACCCCCGCACGCTCGGAGAGCCTCTCTCGCAACACTTTCAGGGATTTTCGACCGAATCGTCAAGTTTCGCCCCTCGGAGGTTCACATCGAAATTTTGGATGCTCGCGACGTACTCGTGGGTTTCTTCTACAGCCTCAACGGCGTGCGCGTGAGCCGCCGACCCCCGGACGCTTGCGAATGGCACACAATGTCATGCCGGTCGGCTCGACGCGCTGGTTAACCCCTGGCCTGCGGAAGCGCGGAGATGACCGACCGCAGCAGAGTGTTGACGGACTCTGATGACTGAAACACCGACGCGACATCAGGGTCGAGGACGACGGCAACGGTCTTGCCTTTCATGAGCGGCGCAAATCGATTTGGTCGCGCCTTGCGATAGTCGAAGCGGTACTCGCGCCGCATCTCTCTGTGTGTCGGAGGTGCTTTCCTACGGCTGGATGTTTTCTTCATAGTCTTTCCGCTCTTGCTTCGTTGCCTTACGAGCGCTGAAGATGCGAGTCGACCCCTGCTGAGCCGCGAAGCAGACCAGCAGGGGGAGTCGATGATTCGCAGAATGCCCGATGATGATCTCGCGGTGTTCCTCGCTCGAGTGGTCCTCGTCGTCGAAGATCCTGGCCAAGGGATCCGCGAACACGGTGAGCGCCTCCTCGAACGCCACCCCGTGCTTGGAGAGATTCGCAGCTGCTTTCTTGGGGTTCCATTCGAATTTCACACCGCGCCACCTGACGGAAGCTAGCACAATTCGCCGAAGGTCCCGATACCCGGCACCCGGCACCCGTGGTACACACATGGACCACTTTCGACGCGACCGGCTGGGACGTCCACTTTGCTCCTAGCGCGGCGCTTGCCGGTTACGCCGGGGCCTCTTTCTCGATCACAAACGCCAACTCGCTCACGCTGGATAAGGGTTCGGTGTTGAACATCCCAGCGACCTCCTCCAGTCGCATCACGATCGCTAGCGTAGGGCCGTGCACGCTCAACGGGAAGATTCAGGTAAACGAGCGCTTGGCGGATGCGGGGAAGGTGCTCGTGCAGTGCGCCGGCATCAGCCTGGGTGCCTCGGCTGCCATTGAGGCGAGTGGCGCAGGCGGCGGGCAGCAGGGGCCTGGCGGTGCTATCGATCTCGAAGGTGGCAGCGGAGACGTCATCGCTGCACGCGGCGCGAAGCTCACCGCAAAAGGGGGCGGTGAGGTGGACATTGACGTCTTAGGGGGCACCGGCAATTGCGTTCTTGGGGCGACGGTGAACACCGCTGGTCCGTCTGGAGCCGGACTCGTCGACATCAAATGCGGCGGAAACATTACCATCAGTGACAAGGCGTCCATCATCGTCGGGAATGTCCCGTTCGGTGGTGGCGGTCAGTTCTCCGTGTCGACGTCGTCCGGAACGGTACAGATCGGGGTTGCCACGATCCAGACCGATGGGATCGGCAGTCTTGTCGGCATCGAGGCCGGGGGACCCGTGACGCTTAAGAAAGGGGCGACGATCACGGCCAGCTCCAAGGGTGCTGATGGCGGCGAGGTGGACATTTCCAGCGCCGGCGATGTCTGCGACATCGGTGGGAAGATCACCGCCGACGCGGCCGCCGATCGGTCCGCAGGCATTGGCGGCGCGGGTGGGACGATATCCCTGCAGTGTTCTGGCGTGACTCTGGAGGCCTCAAGTACGCTCGAAGCGAAGGGGGCGTCGTTCAACGATACGCTCAACGGACCGGATGGAACGGGGGCCGGTGGTGAAATCGGCCTCGAAGGGAACAGCGGAGCGATTACCGCCGCGAAGTGGGCGAAGATCAACGTCAAGGGTAGCGGCAGCAATGGGGGCACTGTACGGCTGCGGACTAATGGCGACTGCACGCTGGGCGCGACGGTGCAAGCCGACGCGAGTCGACTCGGCGCGATCGGTGGCGATGGCGGGTCGGTCGACATCGCATGCGGTGGAAACTTGATCCTGACGAAAGACGCAAATGTCGTTGCTGCCAGCCAGAAGAGCGCGTCGGCTGGCACCGTCAACCTGACCAATTTCGGCCACTGCTCGATCATCACCGACACCACCTGCACATTCGACAGCGATTGCCCGACATCCGAGAGCTGCAACATTACGCCGGTGCAGCGCTGCTCGCTGAGCCAGGGCACTGCCTGTACGCAGAACAGTAATTGGCCGCAAGGTGAAATCTGCGTGCAGATGCAGCTCGATCAGGCAGTGATTCAAAACGACGGCGTCAATAATGATTACCCCACGGAGACGGTGGTTGTAGCGACCCGGGGGGCGGCAGAGATCAATGGGAAGATCACGTCCAACAGTAACATTGGGCCTGCTGGGGGCGTGATTCGGATTAGCCCGGTCGGGCTCACTATGGGACCCAAGGCCAACGTGCAGGCCAACGTGCCGGGGAATCACGGTGGGTGGGTTGTTATCAACACGGTACCCGGCGACTTCGACCTCGCTGGGCCGATCACCGCGACAGCGCCGACGGCACATGGCATCGGCGGGACGGGTGGTCACATTCAGGTGGATGCCTGTGCGCTCACCGTCGAGGCCAAAGGCCTCGTCAGCACCGATGGCACAACCGGCGGCGAAAACGACTTGGTTGGTCACAAGAACCTTACTGTCAAGGGCAAGGTGTCCGGGCTCACCGGTGGTGTAAACAGCCTCGTTTATGGTCAGGCGTACTCGCTCGCCAGTACCGCCAAGGTAAAACCGTCAGCTTCTCCGGTGCAACAGAGGTTTACGGACTGCCCGTAGTGTGTTGACCCGCGAGCTCGGGCGGGTCAACGCATGAAGTGGACCTTCGCCATCAGAGTCGGTCCGCCGGTTCACCGACCCCGTTGTGCAAGCCTTGCAACCGCACTGTGCAGCCTTCCCGAACCCGGTACAGGGCCTGCAATGGCGGCTTTCGGCGTGTCGGACGGCTCGGCAGGTCCTGTAATGGCGAAAAACACGATGTGCGGAGCCTCTGCAGGCCCTGCAAAGAAGTCGGCCTCCGGTAAAGGCGGCGTTGACGTCTCGAACCGCAGCTGCCAAAGGTCGAAGTGATGAACGATCCGCATCGCGAGCATGTCGTGGCGGCGTACTACGATCGACTGGCGCGGGTATACGGCGATGGCGAGTACTTCCGGGCGCGGCGCGCGGCCGTGCTCACTGCTATCGCCGCCCGGTGAAGAAGAAATGCGGCACAAGGTGGAGCGCGACGTCAAGAAGTTGGAAGGGGCCCGGTCCGCCCGGGTCCGCGACCAACGATTCGGCTGACCTGCATTCCGCTCGGACTTCGAGCTCCCCGATATTGGCTTAGCGTTGCCGCTTGGGCGTCCGCGTTGG
>DASVHW010000061.1 GCA_036382395.1 Candidatus Binatia bacterium
CTTCTCGCCCATCAGGCGCATGATTTCCGGCGGCGGGCCGATGAACTTGATGCCGCAGGTCTCGCAGACTTCCGCGAAATTCGCGTTCTCGCTGAGCAGTCCGTAACCGGGATGGATGGCGTCCACGTTGGCGATTTCGGCCGCGCTGATTACGGCCGGGATGTTCAGGTAGCTGTCGGCGGGACGCGGAGGGCCGATGCAGATGGCGTCGTCGGCAAACTTGACGTGCAGCGAGTTGCGGTCGGCCTCGCTGTAGATGGCGACCGTGCGGATGCCGAGCTCCTTGCACGCGCAGATGACGCGCAGGGCGATCTCGCCACGGTTGGCAATCAGGACTTTGTTGAAGAGTTTATCCATCCGCTCTCATCACGAGGCGCAAGGGCCTATGCGCCGCGCACGGCGAACAGGGGCTGGCCGTATTCGACCGGTTGGCCGTTGCTGACAAACTTCTTCACCAGCTCGCCGGCAAAGTCGCTCTCGATTTCGTTCATCAGCTTCATGGCTTCAATGATGCACAGGACCTGGCCGACGCTGATGGTGTCGCCCGCCTTGGCGAAAGCCGGCGCTCCCGGTGACGGAGACTCGTAGAAGGTGCCCACGATGGGCGAGCGGATGATATGCAGCCCTGCTTCTTCCACCGCCGGCGCTGCCGGGGCCGAAGGTAGCGCGGAAGTGGCCACGGGAGCGGGAGCCGGGGGCGCCGCGCCCGCCCCGCTCGCGGGTGCCGGTGCGGGCTGGACGGCCACGAAGCGTGCCTCCGGCATCTGTGTTTCGGGTACGGCGCGCTTGATCCGGACTTTGACGTCGCCACGCTCGAGTTCGAACTCGGCGATGTCCTTCTCGATAAGAAATTCGATCAGTTCCTTGAGCTCTTTTTGATTCATCGGCGTGATCGGGTCGCGGCGAACCGGCCGGCCCGTAGGTCTCACAGCTCCATCAATGCCTTGGTCGCGGGGGTAAGGACGTCGCAGCCGCCCTCGCGGACCACCACCATGTCCTCGATGCGGACTCCGCCCCGGCCGGGTATGTAAACGCCGGGCTCAATGGTTATGACCATGCCCGGCGCCAGGACTTCCTGCCGGCCGCGCGCCACGCGCGGCTCCTCGTGGATCTCCAGGCCAACGCCGTGGCCGGTGGAATGCATGAAGTACCGGTCGAGGCGGGCCTTGCGAAGTACGGAGCGCGCGGCGTGATCCACCTCGCCGCAGGTGACGCCGGCGCGCACGGCCTCGGTTGCCGCCTGCTGCGCCTCGCGTACCGCTTCGTACAGATCGCGCTCGGACCGGGAAATTTTCCCCACCCACACGGTACGGGTCATGTCCGAACAATAACCTCGGAGTATAACACCGAAATCGAGGACGACGAACCCGCGCGCGGGTATCGGCGAGGACGTCGCACGTCCGTGCGGAAGCGCTGACCGCTTCCCGGCTGCGACGATCGTTTCAAACGACATTGCCTCCGCGCCGCGCTGCCGTGCTGCGTACTCCATCTCGGCCGCGACATCGGTTTCCTTTACGCCCGGACGAATCTGTTTTAGCGCAACCTCGAGCAGCGAAGCCCCCAGGTTCACCGAGTCGCGGATCAGCGCGATCTCGTCCGCCTCCTTTACCTGGCGCAGTTTCTCGACCATGCCGCCCGCCTCGCGAAGCCGGGAACCGGCTCCCATCGTGCGTTTCAGGGCAGAGCGCGCCGCCAGCGTGGTGTGCTGCGCCTCCACTCCGAGCCCACGAATGCCACGCTCTCCCGCCCACTTTGCCGCGGCGCTCAGAGGACTGCCTTTGGCGATGACGATCCGGGCGCCCTGCACCTCATCGCGCGCCTGCGTGGTATAGCGGCCGTCGGTGAAAAACACCGGCTTCCCCCGGTGCATCACCAGGACGCCAGAGCTGCCGGTGAATCCGCAGAGGTAGCGCAGGTTGGGCAGGTGCGTCACCAGGAGCGCGTCGAGACGGCCCAGATGGTCGCGTAGAGCCTGCTGGCGGCGAGCGTAGTCCATGGCAAAGAGACTAAATGAAGAATGAAGAATTCAGAATGAAGAATGAAAGAACGGCCGCGCTACGGCTGTTCTTATCCTTCATTCTTCATTCTGAATTCTTCATTCAAAAAGAAAGCCCCCGCTCCTTGCGCGGGGGCCTGGCTAAGTGGATGGTTGGCCGCTTAGTTTAGACGATCTTCGGTGTGATGAAGAAGATCAGTTCCTGGGTCGAGGTCGTAACCGAGCGGTGCTTGAACAGATTGCCCAGCACCGGAATGTCACCCAGCAGCGGAACCTGGGTCACGTTGATCGAATTCTGCGTCTGGATGACGCCGCCAATCATGATCGTCCCGCCGTCGTTGACCAGGACCTGCGTGGTTTCCTGTTGCGTGATGAGCGCCGGGTTGCCGCTCACCTGGTGGCCGAAGTCGGGCGTCGTATTCTCGACGTCGATGTTCATGAAGATGGTGTTCTCAGCCGTGATCTGCGGGGTGACCTCCAACCGCAGCGCCGCTTCAATGTACTGCGTGGTGGCCGGGCCGCTCAACTGCGAGGCGGTCACCACCGGGATGCGGATACCCTGTTTTACTTGCGCCTTGATATTGTTCTGCGTCACGACGCGCGGACGTGACAGGATCTTGAGCAGGCCCTTGCTTTCCGCCATCGTCAGGATAGCGTCCACGCGGTAGGCCGAGGTGGCGTTGGAGAAGGAGATGCCGCTCGACGGCCCGACTGCGCCCAGGTTCGAGAACAGCGGGATCGCCTGGCCGGTCACGAAGAACAGCGGGTTCGGGATAGTCAACTGCAATGGAGATGTCCCCACTGCGCCGGCGCCGCCGACAGCCATCACGCTGTTGCCGGTTCCGAAGCCGAGTTGCACGCCGATGTCGCGCGCGAAGTTGCGAGTTGCGGCCACCACGCGGGCTTCGATTTCAACCTGTTGCGTCTTGCGGTCGAGCTCGCGCAGCAGGCGCTGGATGTCCGGAATCGTGCTCGGAATGTCCGTGAGGATCAGTGCGTTGGTGCGCGGGTCGGCAATCACGTCGCCGCGCGCCGAGAGAAATTTTTTCACGATCGGCACTACGTCGGCCGCGTGAGCGTAGCTGAGAAAGTGCGTGTACTGGGTCTTATCGACCGACAGCGC
>DASVHW010000062.1 GCA_036382395.1 Candidatus Binatia bacterium
TGCATGGCGCTGCGACAGAGCGATTACATGGCGGGCACGCACCGGTCGCACGGCCATCCCATCGCCAAGGGCGCGGCAATCGATCCGCTGGTCGCGGAGTTGATGGGGAAGAAGACCGGCGTCTGTAAGGGCAGGGGAGGCTCGATGCACCTTGCCGACTTCAAAATCGGCAGCCTCGGTGAGTCGGGCATCGTCGGCGCCGGGATCGCCCTGGCCACCGGCGCCGCGCTCAGCGCCAAGGTGCGCGGCTCAGACCAGGTGGCCGTCTGTTTCTTTGGAGATGGCGCCAGCAACGAGGGCGTGTTCCATGAGTCCCTCAATATGGCGGCCATCTGGAAGCTGCCGGTGATCTTCTTCTGCGAGAACAACCTGTACGCCGCAACCACGCCGAAGCTCGATTCCACAGTGCTCGAGAACATCGCCGATCGCGCCCCCGCGTACGGCATCCCCGGTATGATCGTGGACGGACAGGACGCGGTCGCCGTCTATGAGATGATGCGGACGGCCGTCCAACGCGCCCGCGACGGCCTCGGTCCTTCGTTAGTCGAGGCCAAAACCTATCGCTATCGGGAGCACGCCGAGGGCTTCCCCATTCCCGGCAACTACCGCACGGAGGAGGAGATCGAGCGCTGGAAGCAGCGTGATCCCGTCCAGATCCATCGGCGCCGGCTGCTCAGCACGGGTGTGCTGACGGAAGCACAGGCCAACGAAATCGAAGCGCAGGTGCGGGCGGAACTGAAGCGCGCCGTCGAGTTCGGTCTGCACAGCGACTTCCCCGATCCGGCCGAGGCCTTCGAAGATTTGTACGCCACCCCCATCCCCGAAACCGCCGCGTGCCAAGTGGTCGCCGACGAACGCGACCGCGCTCCGGGTGGCGGAGGCGCGGACGCGCCGTCGACGGAACGGGAGATCAGCGGCCTTGCTGCCACTCTGGAGGCGTTGCGCGAGGAAATGACGCGCGATCAACGGGTCATCTATATCGGCGAAGATATCGGGCTCTACAAGACCACGCTGCTCGCCGGCCTCGGAGAGCGCATCTGGAGCACGCCGATTTCAGAGAACGGGTTCGTCGGCATGGCGGTGGGCGCGGCGATGACGGGCCTGCGCCCGTTCGTCGACCTCACGGTCGCCAACTTCATTTACCTGGCCATGGATCAGATCGTGAACCAGGCGGCCAAGATCCGCTACATGACCGGCGGGCAGACCCGCGTCCCCGCCGTTTTCCGCGCCGCCATGTGGCACAACAATACCATTGCCGCACAGCACTCGGACCGCCCGTACCCGATGTTCATGAACGTGCCCGGCCTGAAGGTCGTCGTTCCCGCCACGGCGTACGACATGAAAGGGCTAGTCAAGTCGGCCATCCGCGATGATGATCCGGTCCTGATCTTCGATGAGCTGAGCATGTGGTTCGAATCAAGCCCGGTGCCCGAGGCGGACTATCTCGTCCCCCTCGGCGTGGCGAGCGTCAAACGAACCGGTTCTGATGTCACGATTGTAGCCATCGGTTCCACCGTGAAGCATGCCCTCGCTGCGGCGGACGAACTCTCTGCCGCCGGCATCTCGGCGGAGGTGATCGATCCCCGCACGCTCGTGCCGTTGGATAAGCGGGCCATCCTTGCGTCCGTTGCCAAGACCGGGCGACTGGTGCTGGTCGAGGTGGCGAACAAGACCAATGGCGCCGCGGCGGAGATCGCTGCGATCGTCGCCGAAGAAGCGTTCGGTAGTCTGAAAGCTCCCATCCTCCGCGTCGCGACGCCAGACGTGCATATCCCCTTCAGCCCGGTCATGGAGAAGCCGCTCTATCCGAATAAGGACAAGATCGTGGCGGCGGTACGACGCCAACTCGGGGAGTCACGATGATGAGGAAAGAAGTTCCCCGCCGCCAGCTTGGAATCTATGGCCCGTTGGTCTCTGCCATCGGCTTTGGCTGTGCCGTACTCTCTCCCGGCTACTATGAGCCCGTCGAAGACGACGCTTCCATCGACACGGTCCGCTACGCCCTCGACTCGGGCATCAACCTGATCGACACCTCGGACGTCTACGGGGTTGGGCACAACGAGGAATTGATCGGGCGGGCAATCGCCGGCCGGCGCGAGCAGGTCGTGCTCGCCTCCAAGTTCGGATGGGTGATCGACGGATCGTCCGGCACCGAAGTGCAGGTCAACTACGACATGCCGGGAATCCGCGCCAACGGGCGGCCGGAATACGTGCGCCAGCGGATCGAAGGGAGTCTCAAACGCCTCGGCGTCGACTACCTCGACATTTACTACCACCACTTCCCCGATCCGAGCACGCCGGTGGAGGAGACCGTTGGCGCCATGGCCGCGCTCGTCAAGCAAGGCAAGGTGCGCTACCTGGGCTTGTGCAACGTCGACGCCGAGCGCGTGCGCCGGGCCCACGCCGTGCACCCGATCACGGCGGTGGAGAACGAGTACTCCTTGTGGGCGCGCACGCCGGAGAAGGACGTGTTGCCGACGACGCAAGCGCTCGGCATCGGCTTCGTGCCGTGGGCGCCGTTGGGCTCCGGCTTCTTGGGCAACGATATCGCGTCCGTCGATGACTTCCGCAGCTGGCAGCCCCGCTTCAAGGGCGACAATCTGCAGGCGAACCGCACGCGATTCGCGCCGCTCCGGGATTTCGCCAAGCAACTCGGAATCACCCCGGCGCAGCTGGCGCTCGCCTGGTTGCTGCACCGAGGTGAGCAGGTGGTGCCTATCCCGGGCATGACCCGCCGGTGGCAGGTGGACGAGAATTTGGCTGCCGCCGACGTGCGGCTCGATGCCGAGGTGCTCGCCCGCATCGACGCCCTGGCGCCGCCAGGCCTGGCTGCCGGCGGCGAACTCGTCTGAGTTGTCGCTGCGTCTAACATTGTAGATCGCACGCTGCGCCGACCTGGGGTACCGCCTCAGTCTTGGTGGCGCTGGAGCTGAGAGGCTGCAATCGTCCCTCGCCCGCGCGTCTTCTCAGCGTGGGAGAGGGTTGGGGTGAGGGTGCCAGTTTTGCTGCGTTACTTCGCGGGCAATCGCATCGAGCACGCCCTCGGCTCCGGTGGCTACGCACGGGCGCCGGCGCGACGCGCCAAAGTGGCGGTGCGGTTGATCCTCCGGGAGAGCGATGATTCTCGTCGACACCACCGAGGAATTACCGCACCTCTCCGCTGAGAGCCCGAAGCGCATCTACGTAAGTTTACGGAGATATACTCCTGTAATCCTCTCCAGTACTCATTTTCATCCACGCAGATGGGGACGTACCTAAATTGTTAAGATGTTGATGACGTGATACCGGACCGTGCTGCGCGTGTGGTGACGCCTGTCGTCCGAGTGATGTCGGCAGCTCCCAGCTTGGGAATCCCGGCCATTCGACGACCAGTCCATCCCGCGAGTCCGTCTGGAGGCTGAGGCAGTTCTCTCATTGGTCTCGGCGATGGAATCCCACAACGCGGAACTGCTCAGCTCTGAATACCTTGATTTCGAGGTGCACCAGATTCCCGATCCGGACCGAAGACAGCGCGTGCAGACGATTATCCGCCTTGCCCGAGCCGTAACGGAAACGTCTTCGGCCATAATTCTTCGGGCGCATACGATCGAGCACTGGGGCTTTCGAGGACTGGACGCGCTACATATTGCTTCGGCCGAAACTGCGCAGGCCGATTTGCTGGTCACGACGGACGACCGCATGCTTCGCCGGGCCCGGCGTGCCGGCGGTGAAATACGGGTGAGGGTAGTGACGCCGATGGAGGCTTTGGGTAAAGTGTCCTCGGGCAGTGAGCCATGAAGAGCGCAAAGCTGACAGACGCTGAGATCCGCCGGCTCGGATGGGAAGCCTTGGTCGAGCGTCTTGGAATCGCGGGAGCTCTGCGGTTTTCGCTACAAACGGA
>DASVHW010000063.1 GCA_036382395.1 Candidatus Binatia bacterium
CAGATGCCGGGCGACCAGACTCACGGTCTGGTGGCACACCGGTCAAAGCGGCACCAGGAACGCGGCGTCGACGGTGTCTTCCTGACAGCGGCGCAACAGTTCCGGAACGTCACGCTCGATCGTGTGACGCTGACTGTACTCCGTGGGAACACCGTGCAGACGGCGCGCCAGCTGCCCGATCCGCCCCGTCCCCACGAGTTCCTGCAATCGGTGTACGGGAAAGTAGGAGTCCAGGTCTTCGGTGTGCGTCGCCTCCCTGTCCCAGAACAGGCCGTCGGTGCCGAGGTGGGCTGGGGGGCTGTCGCTCGGCACCGAATAGACGGCACGGAACGACGGCGTTTCAAAGCCCTGATGTGCGGTGGTGATCAGCGTCACCACGCTTTGCGACAGCGGCCGCCTCAACGGGGCAAAAGGCGCATCATCAAAGCACGCCCAGCGGTACGGGTTGCCGTAGCCTCGCGCCAGATAGTATTCGCGGCTCTTGTCGATATAGCTCACGAAGGTCCGGTGGGTCGGATCGACCCCGCGCCCAGCAGTCATGACCGTCGCCCTCGCTTGTCAGGTCTGCCCATGGGCGGATTCTATAAGCCGGTGCCGCCGGCGCTGCAACCTCCATGATGCATTTCTGGTCCTTCTCCTCGAGGGAGAAGAGGAAAGCGGTGCCTACCGCATCTCTGGGGGCGTCCACTTCGCCATGACTTCCCCGGCGATGAGTGCCGTCAGCGAACGCGGCGCCAAGCGAGGCGTATTCGCCCGCAGCCAGTTGAACCAGCCGGAGATCACCGAAGGCTGCCGGCCCAGGGCCTCCAGCGCCACCTTGACCACTTCGGAAGGTGGCTCTCCCGGATGTGCCGCTTCGCCCGCCACGACTTGGAACTCGGTCTCCGTCGGGCCGGGCTCCAGCACGAGGACGTCGACACCGGTGCCCTGCAGCTCGGCCCACAACCCTTCGCCGAGGAAACGGTCAAACGCCTTGGTTGCGCTGTACAGGCAGTTCAAGGGCACCGGCTGCGCACCGGCGATGGAACCGACGATGATCACCGCACCGCGGCCGCGCGCCTGCATGCCGGGCAGCAGCTGTCTGGTGAGCAGTAGCGGCGTCATGCAGTTGAGCTGCACCATCGACCGCAGGCGATCCGCGTCTTGCTTCTCCATGCGGCCCGCGTAGCCGAAGCCGGCATTGTTCACCAGCACACCGATCTCGAGGTCCCCTACGGCACCGACGAGATGTTCCACTCCTGCGGCGTCGCCAAGATCCACAGGCACGATCCGTGTGGCCACCTTGTAGGTTTGCTCGAGCTCGGCCGCCAGCGCCCTCAACCGATCCTCGCGCCTGGCGGCGAGCACGCATGACAGCCCCTCGCGCGCCAAGGCGCGAGCGAACTCGGCCCCGATGCCGGCTGACGCCCCGGTAACCAGTGCCCACTCCCCGTAGCGCTGACGCATGGGCACGCGCGGCCCAGCGAACTCATCGCGTGCCTGCCACAGCGCTCGGGCAACGGCGCCCAGAGCGGCGCCGCCCAGGATGCCGACGAACCAGTGCCCTGCGGCGATCTCCCAGATCAACACGGCAAGGGCCACTTGCGCCGCGTACAGCGCCGCCCACGGCCACATCCATGCCCGCATGCGCCAGAATCCGTATGCCCCGGCCATGTAGATCGCCCAGTGCAACGGCTCGGTCGCCTTGGCCGCCCACCCATGCAAGGTGATCCCGAACCATACCTCGGCATCGCGTGCCAGCGGCTTGCAGAAAAAGTCCCACGGCACGTACACCAACGCCAGGTAGGCGCAAAAGACCATCAACCCGTTCATCCACCACGGCCGATTGCCGAGCTGCCCGCGAAACCAACTCCTCATGCGTCCCCCCTTTTGCATTTACTACTGTGTCTCTCCGTGTCCTGAGCGTGTCAGGAGCGCGGCGCACACGCAAGCCGGCGTG